>NZ_JBHFJB010000117.1:157494-172539 GCF_057334555.1 Pseudomonas sp. AGC41 | reverse complement strand
GCTTGCTCCCGATGGGCTGCGCAGCAGCCCTTTTTTTGTGAGGGCTTCGCCCTCAAGCGGGAGCAAGCTCCCTCGCCACGGTTTTTTTGCTGTCTAGACCAGTCGGGTACGGCTCGCATTGAGCGAGGTTGGACGTGAAGGCGCTGACGTAGCGGACGGCATCAAGCGTGCGCGTACCTCGCCGACCTGGCCGATGAAACCCACGATCCAATGGCAGAACTGCGCCTCATCGAGCATCGACAACGGGCAATGGGCACACAGGCGAACGCTGCCCTTGTCGTCGAGGGCCAGCCAGCTGCCGCCGAGCAGATCCAGTCGAAAGTTGAGCTCCAACAGGCGTTTGTGCAGGCCAGGCGCATGGGCAGGCACATCGATCGCGCAATGGAGGATGGCCACATCGCCGTGATCGGGCAGCTCGATGACCACGGCTTCCCGGTTGCTTGCGTCATACAGCGCGCAGACGCCGCCCTCCAGTTGCAGTTGCGCATGCAGGTGTTCCGCGAGGGCCGAGATCAAGCGCTGGGCGAGCGGTGTGGTGGTCATGCAAAGCCTCCCTCGGCCACGGGCCTTCAGTAAGTAACCGAATAATCGTCAAGGTCTTCCAGGCCCAGCAACGACAACTGCCGGGACTGGATCTCGTCGAGCATCTGCGACGAGATCGGTGACTCGGGCAGCGCCTGCCAGACCACCAGCGCGCGCTGCGGATCGAGAAACAGGAACAGCTGCGCGTAGTCACTCGGGTGGGCGAAGCGTCGTTCGAGCGCCCGCCGCACCTGACTCACACCTAGCGCCTGGCTTTGTATCTGTAACGCGAGCCCTAAACTGTGGGGCTCACGTCGCAGGCAGAACTCGATGCCCGGGGCTATTTCCCAATACGTCGCGATGCCGGCGATGATGTTCTTCTGAAAGGCCTGGCGAGTGCTTACGCTGTGTACCGAAAAAGACATACCGTTTCAGTTCTCCAGTGGAACGACCGAATGGTCGAGCGGATGTTCGGGGGAGCCCAGGCCGCCGCGCATACCCGGCGACCACCAGATCACCAGACGGCCGTTATCGGGTTCGGCGCGGCTACAGGCATCGCCCTGGCAGCCCCAGCGATTTGCACAGCCGGCGAAAACCGGCAGGCACAGCAACAAGACGAGCAGCTTCGAGGTGCGACTCATGGCGTGATCCTCGCACTGGTTTGCAAGAGGGAAGAGCGCCCGCCACCTGGTGTGCGCTTGGGTTGTCTCATGACGACAAACACTTCGGTTTCCTCACCGGGCTCGAGCCACACCTTCGGCCAGGCGGAGGTGGCCATGGTCCAGCGGGTGCTGCAGCTGGCCTCGTCGAAGCGCAACCGCCGGTCGCCATCGTTGCGCACCACGCCCACGGCGATGCCGTAGTCCGGCCCGGCAAACCATTGGGCGCGCGCGGTGTCCAGCGATAGCCCCGGTTGTAACGCGCACAGGGTGTCGGCCGAGTAAGGAATCGAGGCGGCCTGTTTGAACGTCGGCGGAATGTTGCCATCGGCCAATTGCGCGAGGACGTCGCTGATCTCGATGCGACCGATGGGCCGAGTGCCGTTGCGCCGTTCTTCCAGGCGTGCCATTGCGCTGTCCACCTGTTCACGATCGAGCTCGGAGATGTAGCGGGCCGGGTCGACCTGGTCGCCAATCAGACGCGGCGTCAGGATGAATACCCGTTCGCGGCGGCTGGTCTCGCGGGTGGTCGAGGAAAATAGCAGCGGTCCAATCAGCGGGATGCGTCCGAGCCACGGCACCCGTTCGAGGTTGTCGCCGGTTTCCTCGGTATGAAAACCACCCACCACCAGCGATCGGCTTTCCCCCATCACCGCCTGCGTACTGACCACTCCCCGGCGAACGCTGGGCGTCTGCTGACCGACCTCCGAGGGCTCGATCTTGCCGTCTTCGATGTCCAGGAACATCTGGATCTGGTTGCGGCCGCCGGTCTCGATGGTGTGAGGCACGACCTGCAGGCTGGTGCCGGCCGTGATGGGCTCGACGGTGGCCACCCGTTCGCCAATGGCAGAGATGTACTCGGTCCGGCTGAAGTCGATGACCGCCGGCTGGTTTTCCAGGGTCAGTACGGATGGATTCGCCACGACCGAGGCCAGGCCGCGACCTTCCAATGCTCGCAGTTGCGCGGAAAAGTCGCCGTAGTCCTGAATGAATACCGTCGAGCTGGCGCCGGGGCGAATCATCGAGGCGCCGCCGATCAGATCGCCGCTCTCGACGTTCCAGTTCGACGCCAGCTCGGCCAGTTGGGTGCGGTCGATGTCGAGAATGATCGCATCGATTTCTACCAGTTTGCGTGGCACGTCCACGTCACGGATCAGCGGCGTGTAGATCTCCCGACGCTTGGGCGAGTCGTAGATGAGCACTGCGTTGTTGCGCACGTCGGCTTCGACGCGGATCCGACCGCGGCCGCCCTTGCCAGCGCTTTCCGGGCCTTGCACGCGGTTGGTGTTCGGGCGGCCCATGCCGCTCAATGCCAACTGCTCGATATTGCCCATCGTCATGGACTGCTGGGCCTGCATGTTCTGGAACGAGGCCTGGGGCGAGGTCGCCTGCATTGCGCCGGACACCGCACTGCGACTTTCCAGCAGGCCTTTGAGGATGCTGGCAACCCCGGGAATCACCAGCGTATCGCCGCGGTACTTGATACTCCGGTCGGCGGCGGTGGCATAGCGCAGCGGGAAGCTGATCACCTCCTGCTTCTCTTCAGGTGTCTTGCGCGCCTCGGCAAACTGCGCCACCAGGCGCACGTAGCGCTCCGGGCCGGAGACCAGCACCACGCCCTCGTCGGGTAATTCACCCCAACCGAAACGCGGGTCCAGCAGGCCGATGTCGGTCAGGGCTTGCTTGATGTCCGGCGCAGCATCGGCGGACACTTCCAGGCGCGTGGAGTCCTGGTTTTGCAAAGGGCTGACGTACAGGGTGTTGCCGTACATGAACCATTGGAAACGATTTTCCAGGCCGAGCCGGTCGAGGAACGCCTGGGGGCTTTCGGCGCGCATCCGGCCATCGACGCTGCCTTTCACGGTGCCATCGAGCACCAGTTGCACCCCGAAAGTATTGGCAAAGTCGCCAAGTACCTTGGGCAGGGGCGTGTTCTGGGCATCGTAGGCGTAGGGTGTGTTTTTCCAGTCGGTCGGTACCGCCGCTTCGACCGGCATGCCCGCGCCCAGCGCGCCGGCCAATGCCAGTGCAAGCAGCGATGTCTTGGTCCAGCGACGGACGATGGACCGGCGAAAGTGTACCTGGCCGGCGGCCATCGAGCGGTACGGTGCAAGCCACCTGTTAGGCATGGCGGATTCCTGTTCCGAGCGAGTGAAAGTGCGAGGGGCGTCGCGCCACGGCACGTTGTTCTTTATGGAGAATCGATTGCCAGGTGTCCCGCTGGTTGAGCAGCGCTTCGAGCACTTCGACCAGATCGTCGATGTGCGCGTCTGTCGCCAGTTGCGCCAGTAGCCATAAACGCTCGTCCTCGGGCGAAAGAGCCAACGCACCGGGGAATCGCGAGAGGCTTGGCTGCGCCAGCCGCAAAAGGTCTTCCAGGGACGCTTCGTTGCCCTGCGGGAAATTCAACTCGACCGATACCAGCAGGCCGTCATCCAGCTTCTTGAAGATCGCTTCGCCATCATCGATGACGATGGCGAAATGTTCCGCGCCGTCGACGTCGGCGTTCCAGCGGGCGAGCTGTGTGCGCAGCTCATGGCATTGCATCGATGATCGCCTTGGCGAGGTTGTGGTGGGCGGTGGTCTGTTGAGTGGCCGCGTTCACCGCGACCGACATGCCGTTCATGCTGGTCACGAACGAGTGCATATCGTCGAGTGACTGGCTCTCGGCGGCGTTCATTGCAGCGTTGTTGACGTTGTCGCTGGCGCGTTGGAAATAGGTATCGAGACGGCGCTGGATGGCATCGATAGAAGACATGGCGGTTGCTCCGAGGTATGCGTATTCATCGGATGAGTGGTGATTGCGCCGCTGACGGTTCCGCGAAAAGTGAGCAAAAGATCGGTTGGGAGGAGGGAGTTCTGTTTCCCACCGCTGAACCACTGTGGGAGCGAGCCTGCTCGCGAAGCGGTGTATCAGTTAATAGTAATGCCGCATGTGCCGCTGCCTTCGCGAGCAGGCTCGCTCCCACATTGTCCGGGGCGGTCCTGGCTTATCGCTTGGGTTCTGGCAGGCGCAACGCTTCAACAGCCGTGGCCCAATCGAGCAAGAACGTGCCGCCAGGTGTTTCCAGCTTCAGCTGATGCGCCTCCATGCTGGGATCCGCCACCGGCGTCCAGGGACGTTCGCCAGGTGCGCCCAGACTTTCGCTCAGCTTCGCCCAGTCATCGGGATGACAGCGAAGAGTCGCACTGACCGAATCATGCTGGCGTGAGGCAAGCTGACGAACGAGCGCATCGATGCGGGCCTGTTCCGGGACTTCGTTCAACAGCGTTTTCAGGGCCTCGTTGACCAACTGCGCGGCGCTGGTCTCGATCCGTTCCCACATGGCCTGGCGCTCGGCTTCCCAGGTGGCAAGCACGGTTTCGGCTGTTTCCCAGAACTGCGCCTGAGCCTGGAGCACTGCGGCGCCCGCCTCTTCGGCGGCACCCTGGATCAGCTGCGTGGCGTGTGCCTGGGCCTGTTCGAGAACGGCCTGTGCTCGGCCACAGTCCACCAGGGTTTCGCGAGGGATACAGGGCTGCAACAGGCCCTGGCCACCGGGACGTAGGTCAAGCGAGCGCCGAGCGAGCATCGTCTATCTCCGTTTTGGGGGGCGCTGGCGCCAGGCTTTGCTCGGCTTTCCAGCACGCGGACTGCCAGAGCGTGTTGAGCTTGGCGGCTGGCGGGCGTGGGGTGGGCTGCGTTTCGAGGGCAATGATCCTGCTGCGCGGGAAGGCCAGGCGCGTACGCTCCCAGGTCCGCTCCCCCAGCCAGGCGCGCAGCAGTGCAAGCGGGTCGTGGCCTGGTTCGAGCCAGTGTCCGGGGCGCAACGCCTTGGCGGTGCGCTCGCACCACGCTCGGTCCTGCGGCGAAAGCATGTCCATTGTCGTCAACGGCGAGCAGGTGTTCGCCACTAATTGGCAGGCCAGGGCCAAGGTTCGGGGCGTGCCGCAACAGAGCGACAAAACCGCCGGGTCGGGCTGTGGCGGCGTGCACGGCGTCATGCCGAAACCGCGGGCCAATGCGGCGTGATGCCCGCGGGCCAAGGCGTCGATTTGTGGCCCGGTCAGCAGGCCGAGCGCGGGTGGATACCAGTCACGGTCTGCTTCGCGCCACGCCAGGCTCCACCAGCGAGCCCATTCCAGCGCCGCGTTCATGCAGCGGTCCCCTTGCTGTCAGGCTTGGCGCCCGGGTTCTTCACCGCGAACAGTGACGGCGCCGTGCCGTTTTGCGCACCCGCCGGCGTTGCGCCCTTGCGCTCGAAGAATCGCGGCAGCACCAGTACGCCGTTGCGCCACAACCGGTAGAGGCCGTACGAGGCGCCCAGCAGGAGGGCGAGCAAGGTGAGGCCGGCCGCCAGGGTTACTCCTCGCCAATAGCCGATGTCGTCGGCCTGCATGAGGAACGGCCCGAAATACGCCATCTTGCGCCGTTCCTGATATGCCGCCGCGGGAACGAAAACCACCGACAGCTTGGCCGGGTTCTGGGCCGCGTCGGCCATGCCGGGAATCCCGCTGGCGACCAGGTTGCGCACTCTCGGCGTGATGCTGTCAGGATCCAGGGCGCTGGTGTGCTTGATAAACACCGAGGCCGACGCGGGCTGGACCGGCTCGCCGGGAGCGACCCGTTCCGGCAGCACCACATGGACCCGGGCGAGCACCACGCCATCGATTTGCGACAGTGTCGATTCGAGCTCCTGGGATAGCGCGTAGAGGTAGCGGGCACGCTCTTCCATCGGTGTGGAAATCACGCCTTCCTTGCGAAAGATTTCCCCCAGGCTGGAGCGCGATCGACGCGGCAGCCCAGCGGCTTCGAGGACCTGTACCGCACTGTTCATGTCCGCTGGCTCGACCAGCACGGTCAGCCCGTCCTTATCGACCTGCTTGCTGGCCTCGACGTTCTTGTCCGCCAGTTCCGCGATCACCTCATTGGCATCCTGCTCGGAAAGATGGCTGTGCAGCGCTGTCCTCTCGTCGCATCCGGCGAGTAGCAGGCACAGCACTAAGGGTGAGAATGCGCGCATGAACATGACCGGCTTCCCGTTACTGGAGATTGGTGAGTTTCTCGATGGCCTGGGAGCCCTTGCTGACGATCTTTGCGGTCATCAGGCTTTCCAGGTGAAAGGACGACAGCGACCGGTTGGACTGCAACATGTCCTGGGGATCGGCGGTGCGGATGGCCTTGAGCATGTCCCGGTTGGCGCGATCGTCCAGCCGTTGCAATTCGCCGGAGCGACTGGACAACGAATCGATGATTCTCGCCGCGACGTTGTTTTCACTATCGGGCGCGGGGGCTTTTTCACGCATTTGCGCATTGAACCAGCTGACATCGCTGGTCTCGGCGCTCGGGCGCGCACTGGCGCCAGGTTTGGTTGCGGTGGAAACCACGCTGGTGGTGTCGATGGCTTGCACGGTCATGGCATATCTCCGATTACAGGGTGGGCCTTCAGGCGTACATCAGCCTCAAGACGTTGCGAGCGCTACCCGTCACGCTCAGATGAAACTCGATTTCTTCCCGGCTGCGACGACCGCGCCGTTGCATGGGCGGCTGCTGGCCGGCCAGGCGGGCGAGAGCGAGGTCCAGTTCTTCCAGGGCGAGCTGGAACAGCCGTGTCTCGCGAGGATCCAGCCATGCGCCACAGGCAATCCGTTCGGTCCATGTCCAGTTTTGCCCGTCGAAGCTCGCCGGCGGCGGGTATCTCAACGGGTGCTGGTCCATGAATGCCGCGACCTCGAACAGCAGGTCCAGGTCGTCCTGTTCATAACGCGCCTGGCCTTGTTCTTCGTCGATGTCCAGCAGAGTCAGCAGTTTCCTTCGGCCCAGCACCGCGATGATCTTGAGCAGCAGCGACAGGCTGGTGTCGTAGCGGTCGCGCCGCGTGGCGCGGTCGCCTTCCAGCTCCCAGGCGCCGAACAGCGCACCGCAGAACGGGTTGTTGGCGTTGCCGAAATCGCTCTGGCTGTCGACGTCGTTATCGCCGATGGGCTGCCGGCGGTGGGCGAGCATCTGTGCCAGGTCGTTGAACAGATCTTCGTTGGAGTAGGCATCGTCGCTGTCGACATCGAGGGTGGATCCGGTACCTCCGTTGATCTCCTCGAGAATATCTTCGAGCACCCGATGCAGAGGGGCCTGGGTCTCGGCGGCCAGTCTGTCCTGCGGGGTGGATAAACCTGACCGTGGCTGGCCGCCAGTCGAGCCGTGTTCGCTGCTCCATTGGACGAGCGACTCGCGCAGCCGATCGCTCGCACCGTGCAGCGCCAGGTGCTCGACGACCCGATCCGCCAGGCCGTTCGCAGATGAGGCCTGGCGCAGTGTCGGGTCGTCACCGAGCAATTCTCTGGCGGTACGAAGGTTGTCTGGCGAATGAATCTGCATCGGGTTTCTCCCTCGACGCGCATGGGATTCCCCGCCGGAGCGGGGCTGGAGCGAGAGGGTCAGAAGCGTATGTTCTTGGATGCCTCCCCCATGGCGGTAATGGCCTTGGTCGCGGTGTCCATCGACCCTGCCGCGATTGCGTTCATGGTGTCGGCAACCAGTTTTTTCTGGTCGAATTGGGATTTCATGGTCGTCATCGCCGCCGACGTGGCGTCCATCTGTTGCATGGCTGCCGTGGAGGCGGCGAGAGAAGCTCCACCAAAACTCATAGTCGTATCTCCGGATTGTGGAATGGCGAGACGATCGTGAACGTCTCGACGATTAAGTGGCGACCGCAGCGAAAACGGTTCCACCGATCCACTCAGCTCGTCGATATTTGCAGGCATTTCATCCGGTAGTAGAGCGTGCGGCGGGCGATGCCCAACTCGGCGATGACTTTATCGATGCAGTGGTGATGCCGGCGCATGCAGTCCTCGATGAGGATTTTTTCGAACTGCTGCAGATGCTCTTTCAGCTTGAGGGTCGAGCTGTTGTTCTCCAGCTGCTCGGCGCGGGGCAGTGCCGGCAAGCCGAGCACGTAGCGCTTGGCGGCCGATTGCAACTCGCGGATGTTCCCGGGCCAGGCGTAGCCGAGCAACTGGCGCAACAGTGCCGGCGAAGGCGCGACGTAGGGCTGGTCGAGTGCCTGGGCTTCCCGGCGTACCAGGGACTGGAACAGCGGCACGATGCGTTCCTTGCGGCTGCGCAACGGCGGCAGCTTGAGGCTGATGATGTTCAAGCGGAAATAGAGATCCCGACGAAACTCGCCACGTTCGACCATCTCCGCCAACGGGCTTTGGGCCGAGGCGATCACCCGCATGTCCACTTGGATGTTCTGGGTCGAGCCCAGCCGCTGCACGGTCCTGGACTCCAGGACACGCAGCAGCTTGGCTTGCAGCCCTAGCGGCATGCTGTCGATCTCATCCAGATACAGCGTGCCGTTGTGGGCGGCTTCGACGAACCCGGCGCGATTCTGGCTGGCACCGGTAAACGCACCGGTATTGGCGCCGAAGAGTTGGCTCTCCGCAAGGGACTCGGGAATGGCGGCGCAATTGATGGCGACGAACTTGCCGGAGCGGCCGGACATGCGGTGGATTTTTTCCGCCAGCGTGTCCTTGCCGGTGCCGGTCTCGCCGCGCAACAGCACATCGACCCCTAGCGGGGCGACGCACTGGGCAAACGCCTCAAGATTGAGAGCATCCTCTTTCGTGGGAGTGGAAAGTGCAGCGCATAACAACTTTTGCATCACTGACGATTCCATTTTTTGTTTGGTTTAGGAGGGTCGACAAGTAAAACGATGAAAAGGCGTATCCAACTTCCTCGGTATATAGCGCCGCCGCGCAATCGCAGGGGAAATCAACATCTTCTGTACGAGGGTTAGAGAAGCGTTTAACAAAAAGTTCACGTGGCGCTGACGGTTCTTAAACGATTCAGCTCGGCAGCCAGAGCGCCCCGAAAACCCCTGTGCTGCCGGCCTGGTTGGGGTCTGGAGCGAAAACGGGGGGATCTACGCGGTTTTTCGAAAAATTGGATCCGACAAACGGTTCAGCGCCAACCCGCAGTTTGAGCAAGTACTCTAGAAAAGAGCAATGAGTCAGACTTTGTAAGACGCCGGCAGGTGTTTAAACAATACGTATCGTAGTTGGGTTGGATTAGTTTGAGTTCGGCCACGGACAATAACAGCCGACCGCCAACGTATGAGTCGCATTAACTTCCCGGTCAATATTGAGTGCTTCGAGTATTGGCTCGATAAAGCTGTTGCTCGAGTTGCAAGTCAAGCCTTCGCTGTACGGCCCGAAGTACGCGAGCTTGCCGTTGCGGTCCCAAATCGCCACGGCGGGGCTGGCGGGAATCTGTGCCGAGCCTGGCAACGTCGTCAGCGGTTTGAGATTGCTTAGAGTGCTGGGCAAGTGGCCTTGGCTGCCGGTCTTTTGCACGGCGTAGAACTCGACGCCTTGCGGCGCATATTTGTCGATCAGCTCGGAGAGGTGCTGCTGATTACCGACGTTGCAAGGGCAGGCCGGATCCCAGAAGTGCACCAGGCGGATCGCGCCCGGGCCGGCGAGGTCGGCCGGCAGGCGCAGCGGGTCGCCGGAAAACACCGCCGTGTGTTGACTGAACGCCCGGAGGAAACGTCCCTGGAACCAGTCGTAGGCGAACCACAGGATGACGGCGCACGTCAGGGCGAGGAGGCTGGCTAGCAAGGTCGTGCGGTGGGACGGGCGCATGGAGTCGATCCTCTGAAGCCGCGTAGCTTGCCATGGCTGGCGCGACAGATGAATATCGCAGGCGTATAACGCCTGTTTTCGCGCGATGCGCATTTGCCTGGAATATTGATGTCCGCCTCTTTCGACCCCGATCACCTGCGCGCCAACCTGCAACCCCTGGCGCAATGGCAACCGCTGTCTGCGCAAGCGCAGGCCTACCAGCAGTTCTATGGACTGGACTTCCCGGCGCGCACCTTGCGCAGGGGCTTGGGGCGTTTCGACAGCGCCGGCTATGAGCTGGTCGGCCAGGTCTGGTGGCCGGAAAAAGCCGTGGCGACGCTGTTCCTCTTTCATGGCTATTACGACCATATGGGGCTGTATCGGCATTTGGTCGAGTGGGCGCTGGATCAGCAATGGGTGGTGATCAGCTGCGACTTGCCGGGCCACGGCCTGTCCAGTGGCGAACGCGCCAGCATTGGCGATTTCGCCGAATACCAGGAAACCTTGCGCGGCTTGCTGGCCGAAGCCGGGACGCTGGATCTGCCGCAACCCTGGCATCTGTGCGGCCAGAGTACCGGCGGCGCGATCGTGGTGGACCATGTGCTGCACCACGGCGCGGATAGCCCGGCCCAGGGCCAGGTCATCCTGTTGTCGCCCTTGGTTCGGCCGCGTGCCTGGGGCTGGTCGCGCCTCAGTTATTACTTGCTCAAACCTTTTGTGAGCGGCATCGCCCGACGCTTCAGCGAGAACTCCAGCGATCCGGGTTTCCTGTCGTTTCTGCAGGCCGACCCGCTGCAACCGCTGCGCCTGCCCACTGCATGGGTGGGCGCATTGGGGCAATGGATCAAGCGTATCGAAGCCGCCCCAAGCAGCTCGCGGCAACCCTTGATCGTGCAAGGGCAGGCGGACATGACCGTGGATTGGCGGCATAACCTGCAGGTGTTGCGCGGCAAGTTCGATCGGCCGCAGGTCCTGATGTTGCCCGAGGGGCGGCATCACCTGGCGAACGAGACCTTGGCGATACGGCAGGAGATGTTTGGGTTTTTGAGCAAGCGGATGGGCCGGATTCGGCGGTGACTGGGCTGTTGCCTTCGCGAGCAGGCTCGCTCCCACCGGATAATGGGTGTGCTGGGGGACCGGTGTGGGAGCGAGCCTGCTCGCGAAGACGATGCAACAGGCGCTGAAGATTACTGCCCCAGATTCTGCCCCACCGCCAACCCCGCTCGGATCGCCGCCAATGCCGCCTGGTAATAAGCCTGTCCTTCGGCCGATTCGGCAAAGGTGGCGAATTCTTCAAGTTCGGTGTCCGTCAGGTCGCGGTAGACGTACAGCAGCGTGTTGTTCAGGTCCGCGCCGATCTGATCCATCAGGCGCTGACGCTGGCCGTTCAGCATGCCCTGGGCCTGGCCTCCACCGAGCAAGCCTGGAATCATCGAGCTCAAACTGTCGGCGGCGACACCGGCAATCGCCAGGCTGACTTCAGCCCCGGCTTCGCGGGCAGGCAGGGCCTGGGCCAGGTGGCCGATGGTCAGCAGGCGATTGTCGCTGGCTTGCATCTTCGGCAGGCCCTTGGCGTTCTTTGCCAATTGGTCGCGGCGAGTGGCGAGCAGTTCGGCGGCGACAACCTTACGGCCCAGCGGCGATTGGAAAAAGCTCAGGGCCGGATTCGGGTCGGATAAATTCCGGCGCAGTTGCGCCTCGGCTCGCTGATCCATGGCCTGGGGCGCGAAACGCTGGTTGCTGTTGTTCACCAGCGCCTGGAAGACCGCCGGCGGCAAGCTGTTCTGGTAACGCTGCTGCGCGGCGCTCAAGGCATCGTTGAAATGCGCCCGCTGTTCCGGCCAGCCGGCGACCTTGTACAACTGGTCATAGCTGTCTGCCCAGGCGGGCAATACGCAGAACATCAACAGTGAGAAAAGCAAACGGCGCATAGGGACTCCTGTCAGCAGCCGACTATTCTCCGTGGGGGGCGGGGTCTTGTCGAGAATTCGTATCAAGTTCGTACGGCGGTGCTACCTGGCGCAGCCAACCGGCTGCGCGGCGCTGTCGGTTTTACAGGCACAGGAATACTATGCGCGCCATGCGAATACCTTCTGATCATCCATTGCTGTTACGTATCGTCGACGACCTGGCCGAGCGCGGCTGGTCGCAGCAGAACATCTTCCTGCCGGATGCGCTCACCCGCGCCCTGGCGGCCGAATGTCGCCAGCGCGCCGCCGAAGGTGAACTGGCTCCAGCCGCCGTGGGGCGTGGGCCATTTTCGGAAATTCGCGAAGGGGTTCGTGGCGATCGCATCCAGTGGATCGAGCCCGGCCAGGTCGAGGCCTGTGATCGTTACCTGGGGCTGATGGACAGCCTGCGCGAGGCCTTGAACCGGGGGTTGTTCCTGGGCCTGGAGGATTTTGAAAGTCATTTCGCCTTGTACCCGCCGGGCGCGTTCTACCTCAAGCACGTCGATCGTTTCCGCGATGATGACCGGCGCATGGTCTCGGCGGTGCTCTACCTCAACGACGCCTGGCTGCCGGAGCACGGCGGCCAGTTGCGCATGTACCTGGATGAGGGCGTGGAACATGATGTGGTGCCCACGGGCGGCTGCCTGGTGGTGTTCCTGTCGGGGGATGTACCCCATGAAGTCTTGCCGGCCAAGCGTGATCGGCTGTCGTTGACCGGTTGGTTCCGGCGCCGTGGCAACGAGTTGTTCTGAACATGGAAAAGATCCTTGTCAGCCGCTGCCTGCTCGGCCATCGCGTGCGCTACGACGGTGGCGCCAGCGGGCCGTTCGACCCGCTCCGGCACTGGCTCGACGAAGGCCGCGTCGTGCCGCTGTGCCCGGAAGTCGCCGGTGGCTTGCCCACGCCCCGACCGGCGGCAGAAATTCCAGGCGGCCAGGGCGCGCGAGTGCTCGATGGCGACGCGGCGGTGATCACCACCGAGGGCGAGGATGTGAGCGCGCAGTTTCTGTCCGGTGCGTATCAAGCGCTGGCGTTGGTGCGCGAGCACGGCATCCGCATCGCCGTGCTCAAGGCCAACAGCCCCTCGTGTGGCAACCTGCTGACGTATGACGGCACGTTCAGCGGGGTGAAGGTTCGAGGTGAAGGGGTGACGGCGGCGTTGCTCAAGCGCAATGGGGTTCGGGTGTTCAGTGAGCTGGAGCTGGCTGAAGCGGCGTCGGCCCTTGAAGCGCTGAACGAGCCGTAGAGGCGTGCGCGGTCGCTCTTGTGGCGAGGGAGCTTGCTCCCGCTGGGCCACGCAGTGGCCCCATTGATTTAGCCTGACCCACCGCAGTGTCTGGTTTTGGGGCTGCTGCGCAGCCCAGCGGGAGCAAGCTCCCTCGCCACGGGGGCTGTGCTTTGCCAAGGGTTTGCGGGTTATTTGCCACAGGAGTTGTGTCGCCTAGAGCTGTTCAGCCAACAGCTCGATCTGTTCCTGTCGTTCGGCCTGGCTCAGTCGTGGCTGGGGATTCAACGACGACCACTGCGGATACGCCCTGGCCTTTCCCAGCGCCTCGGGCAGCTTGCCCTCGCGCCAGGTCTTGTCCTGCGGCGTGGCGATATGGATGCTCTCCATCGCCGCATGGCCGCGCTGGTCGATGGCTTGCAGCAGTTGCCGTTGGCGCAGGGCCAACAGGCGCAGCACGCTGTCATCGACGCTCAGTTCACGTTGGCCCTTGAGCTTGCCGAGCAACCGGTCGCCATAGTTGCGAGCCGTTTGCAGCGCGCCGCCGGCAATCGCCCCGGCGAGGGCGGCGGCGCCCAGGGTCAGGCCACCCACCAGCAGGTCGACACCGGCTCCGGCCGCCGCCCCGGCCGCAATGCCGCCACCGACCCGCACGCCCAATTGCTTGAGTGTGTCGGGGTTGAACAGGTCATCACCCCAGCGGCCATCCAGCAAGGGAAGATCGCTCGCCGCTGCATCCTGAGGGCGGAAAGCGTAGAGCTTGAGCAAGGCCTCGACACAACGCTGTTCGCGCTGGCGCACGGCGTTGCGCAGTTCGCTGATGGCCTGGCGTTCCAGTTCGGCGTCGCTGGCGACACTGCGCCGGCAAGCGGCGCAATCGATCAGCAATTCGGCAATCAGCCGTCTGGCGCTCTGCTGACGCGCCAGACGCTGGGCCTGTTGGTCGGCGATCAGCCGCTGCAATTGCCCGCGAGCGCTTTCCAGCAGCAACGCCAGGCTTTCATACAGACGTCGCTCGCCGTCCTCGGGCGGGGCGACGCTGTCGAACCGGACCAGTGCATGCAGCCCCAGCCGCGCCAGGGCTTCGCGCCAGTCGGGTTCGCGGTGCTGGGCGCCGCTGACGAAATTGAGTACCGGCAGCAGCGGTTTGCCACAACTGGCGAGGACTTCCAGTTCATCGCGGTACTTGGCCAACACCGGTTCGCGGGCATCGATCACATAAAGCCCGGCGTCGCTGGCGAGCAACTGCCGCAGCACCTTGGCTTCTTGCTCGAAGCGTTGCCGCGCCTCGCTGCCTTCGAGGAAGCGGGCCAGGCGTGCCGGGCCATCCAGGCGTTCACCGGGACGCTCGAGGCGTTCGAGATAATCGAGCAGGGCGATGGCGTCTTCCAGCCCAGGCGTGTCGTACAACTCCAGCAGCGCCTCGCCGTCCACCGACAGGCGCGCGCCTTCGACGTGACGGGTGGTGCTCGGGCGGTGGGAGACTTCGCCGAAGCCGACATCCCGGGTCAGGGTACGCAGCAGGGAGGTCTTGCCGACGTTGGTGTGCCCGACCACGGCAAGCTTCAATGGCTTGATGGATTCAGTCATGGCCGGTCTCCAGCCAGTTCAACGGCGCACAGTCGGCGAACGGCAATTGCAGCTGCTGCAACGCGCTGTGCCAGTCACCCAGGCGTTCGGCATCCAATGCTTCGCCGGGCGGCGCCTGCAATAGCCAGACGCGGGTGGCGCCGGCGCTGCGAGCCAGTTCGGCGATCAATGCCAGGCTGCCACGGTCTGGCGAGCGCCGGGGATCGCAGGCAATCGCCAGGCGCGCGGGCGGGAAGCGCGAAAGTTGCTCAAGCAATTTGTGGCGCGATTCGCGGCTGTCGAGGATGCCCGCGCTTTTCACGGTGCCCGGCAGCTTCGGCGGCCAGGGACGTTCATCCAACTCGATCGCCACCAGCAGCGCGCCGTCACTTTCCAGGCTGCTGACAGCGCTTTCGACGTGATGCAATTGTGCGGGCGCGGCGTCACTGACGCCCAGGCGTTCGCTGCTTGGCATCAATCGCTCACGCAGCTGAGCGTAGCCGGGCAGGCTCAAGTC
>NZ_JBHFJB010000117.1:155992-157469 GCF_057334555.1 Pseudomonas sp. AGC41 | reverse complement strand
AAGTCCAGGCGCAGGCTGGCGCGGCCACGGCGCCAGCGCCACAGGCACAACAGCGCCAGGCCCAGCCGCGGCAACAGGCCGTAGACCAGAAGCACGCCCACCAACCAGGCGGCCCAGGCCTGGCGGGCACTTTCGATGTCCAGCGCGGCGTCGCCGCTGGCAAGGATCATCCCGACGGTTGGCACGCTGAAGCCCAGCAGGGCAGGCAACGCACCGAGGGCCTGGGTCATGGCGACGAAGGTCTCGCCACCGAGAATGGTGGTTTCCCAGACGAAGCCATAGCGCCGAGTCGCCATCAGCAACAAAACAATGACCAGCGCGCTGAGCATCGCCAACAACCACAAGCCGTTGACCAGCACGCCGAGCGCCCAGCGGTTGAGCTTGTGCCGTTGCAGCAACAGCAGCAGCGCCGGCGCGAGTTGCGCGGCCTTGGCGTCGCGGGCGAGTTTTTCGCTGAGCCACAGCCACAGGCGTCCGAGCGTGGCGCCTTGCTCACCGGCGAACAGCAGGCCCAAGGCCCAGCCGATCAGCAGGATCAGGTTCAGCCCCAACAGGCTGCCCAGGGCCCAGAATACGTTGACCGGCGCGCGCCCGTCGCCGAGGGCGGCAAAGCCCAGGCCGGCGCCGCTGGCCACGGCGAGCACGGCCAATGCGATCAGCGCCAGGCGTGCGCCTTGCAGCCAGTGACGCAGGGCCTGGATGAGGCCATCGCGCTCGGCCAGCCAGTGGGCCCGATAGCGGATACGCGTGGACAAATCGCCGCCGGCCGCGCGGGCCAGGCGATTGGCTTCCTGGTCTTCGAGCGGGCCGGCATGTTCTTCACGCAGGCGTATCGTCTCGGTCAACCAGAGGTTTTGCAGTTCAGTCACGAGGGCTTCCGTTGCTCGAATGAGCAATCAGCATAACCGCTGTGGCGCCGGTCCGGGCCTCTGGTATCCTCGCCGTCATGAAAAAAACTCTTCCCTTAAGCCTGATCGCAGCCCTCGGTGAAAACCGTGTGATCGGCATCGACAACAGCATGCCCTGGCACTTGCCGGGGGATTTCAAATACTTCAAGGCCACCACCCTGGGCAAGCCGATCATCATGGGGCGCAAGACCTGGGACTCCCTCGGTCGGCCGCTGCCGGGACGCTTGAACATCGTCGTCAGCCGCCAGCCGGGCCTGGTGCTCGAAGGCGCGCAAGTCTTTGCTTCGCTGGAGGCCGCAGTGGAACGGGCCGAAGCCTGGGCGCTGGAACAGGGCGTTGATGAGCTGATGCTGATCGGCGGTGCCCAGCTCTACGCGCAGGCACTGGAGCAGGCGGACCGGCTGTACCTGACCCGCGTGGCGCTGAGCCCGGAAGGGGATGCGTGGTTTCCGGAGTTTGCTTCGAACCAGTGGAAACTTGTCTCGAACCAGCTGAACCCGGCTGAAGGGGACAAGCCGGCGTACAGCTTTGAGGTGTGGGAGAAGCTTTGACAGCCAAAGCTTCGCGAG
>NZ_JBHFJB010000117.1:138856-155972 GCF_057334555.1 Pseudomonas sp. AGC41 | reverse complement strand
CGCTCTCACAGGTAACCGGGTTCGGTCAGGAAAATCGGTCAACTGTGGGAGCGAGCCTGCTCGCGAAGGCGATCTACTTGGCGCCGCCAATCAAGCGTGTACCAACTCCCCGTGCTCCTCGGCATCGAGCAACGCCTTGTCCGTCTGCTGCATCACCTGGCTGGTAATCGCCCCGGCGGTGATCGAGCCACTGACATTCAACGCGGTACGGCCCATGTCGATCAGCGGCTCGACCGAAATCAGCAGCGCCACCAGCGAGACCGGCAAGCCCATGGCCGGCAGCACGATCAACGCGGCGAACGTTGCGCCACCGCCGACACCGGCCACGCCCGCTGAACTCAACGTCACAATGGCCACCAGCGTCGCGATCCACACCGGGTCCAGCGGATTGATCCCCACCGCAGGCGCGACCATGACCGCCAGCATCGCCGGATAGAGCCCGGCGCAACCGTTCTGGCCGATGGTGGCGCCAAACGATGCGCTGAAGCTGGCGATCGCCCGGGGGATGCCGAGGCGGCTGGTCTGGGCTTCGATACTCAAGGGGATGGTCGCCGCGCTGGAGCGGCTGGTGAAGGCGAAGGTCAGCACCGGCCAGATCTTGCGGAAGAAGCGCAACGGATTGATCCCGGCGGCGGACACCAGCAGGCCGTGGACCACGAACATCAGCCCCAGCCCCAGATACGACACCACCACGAAGCTGCCGAGCTTGATGATGTCCTGCAGGTTGGAGCCAGCCACCACTTTTGTCATCAGCGCCAATACGCCATACGGGGTCAGTTTCATCACCAGGCGCACCAGGCGCGTCACCCAGTTTTGCAGGGTGTCGATGGCGTTGACCACTTTCTGGCCTTTCTCTGCGTCATCCTTGAGCAATTGCAACGCCGCGACACCGAGGAACGCTGCGAAGATCACCACGCTGATGATCGACGTCGGCTTGGCCCTGGCCAAGTCGGCGAAGGGGTTCTGGGGGATGAACGAAAGCAGCAGTTGCGGGATATTCAGGTTGGCGACCTTGCCGGCGTAATCGCTCTGGATCACTTGCAGCCGTGCCTGCTCCTGGGATCCGGCGACCAGGCCTTCGGCAGTGAGGCCGAACAGGTTGGTCAGGCCGATACCGATCAGGGCGGCGATGGCGGTGGTGAACAGCAGCGTGCCGATGGTCAGGAAGCTGATCTTGCCCAAGGACGAGGCGTTGTGCAGGCGGGCCACGGCGCTGAGGATCGAAGCAAAGACCAGCGGGATCACGATCATCTGCAGCAACTGCACGTAGCCGTTGCCCACCAGGTCGAACCAGCCGATCGAGGTTTTGAGCACCGGGTTGCCTGCGCCGTAGATCGTGTGCAGGGCGATACCGAACACCACGCCCAGGACCAGCGCCAGCAGCACTTTTTTGGCCAGGCTCCAAGTGCTGTGACGGGTTTGCGCCAAGCCGTACAGCAAGGCAATGAACACCAACAGATTGAGGATCAGCGGCAGATTCATGAAAAACTCCGGAAAGACTTTGCCAGCCGCCAAGCGTCGCGACTGTGAGCCGGAAAGCCTAACAGCCTGATATCTAAAGAATTAATACTAAAAAAGAATGTCTACTGTCGCTTTTGGAATAAGCCGATGGCGCCCAAGGGTATGCCGCTGGCGCTATCGAGACGCAAGCAGTCGCGCACAGGCGGGATCTGTCACAGGCATTTGTTAGCGTCGAGCTCCTACAACCTGGGAGTAAATGTCGATGAAGCTCGTACCTCGCTTGCTCGCTGTCGCTATAGGCCTGGGCCTCGCCGGCCAGGCGCTCGCCACTGACCTCAAGCATTGGCCCGCGGAACAGGCCAAGGCGCTGGAAGCGATGATCGCGGCCAACGCCAACAAAGGTAACTACGCGGTGTTCGACATGGACAACACCAGCTACCGCTACGACCTCGAAGAGTCGCTGCTGCCGTTCATGGAGAACAAGGGGCTCATCACCCGGGAAAGCCTGGACCCGTCCTTGAAGCTGATGCCATTCAAGGACACCGCCGACCATAAGGAAAGCCTGTTCAGCTATTACTATCGACTCTGCGAACTGGACGACATGGTCTGCTACCCCTGGGTTGCCCAAGTGTTTTCCGGCTTCACGCTCAAGGAGCTCAAAGGCTACGTCGATGAACTGATGGCTTCCGGCAAACCGGTACCGACCACGTATTACGATGGCGACAAAGTAGTCCAGTACAACGTCAACCCGCCGAAGATCTTTACCGGCCAGGCCGAGCTGTACAACAAGCTGATGGAGAACGGCATCGAGGTCTATGTCATGACCGCCGCTTCCGAAGAGCTGGTGCGCATGGTCGCTGCGGACCCGAAGTATGGCTACAACCTCAAGCCGCAGAACGTCATTGGCGTAACCACGCTGCTCAAGGACCGCAAGACCGGCGAACTGACCACGGCGCGTAAACAGATCACCAACGGCAAATACGACGAGAAGGCCAACCTAGGCCTGGAGTACACACCGTACCTGTGGACGCCGGCGACCTGGATGGCCGGCAAGCACGCGGCGATCCTGACCTACATCGACGAATGGAAAAAACCGGTACTCGTCGCCGGCGATACGCCAAGCAGCGATGGCTACATGCTGTTCCACGATGTAGACGTGGCCAAGGGCGGCATCCACTTGTGGGTCAATCGCAAGGATAAATACATGACGCAGATAAACGGCATGATGGCCAAGCACGCGGCCGCCCAGGCCAAGGAAGGACTGCCGGTGACCGCGGACAAGAACTGGGTGATCGTCAAGCCGGAAGATATCCAGTAAACGCAGCTACAAGCCACAAGCCACAAGCCACAAGCTGACGCGATGTGCTTGCAGCTTGTGGCTTGCAGCTCGCGACTGCCGCTATTCCAACATCGCCTTGTTGCGCACCGCGCCCTTGTCGGCACTGGTGGCGAGCAGGGCATAGGCCTTGAGGGCGGTGGTGACTTTGCGCGGACGCACTTCCACCGGCTTCCAGCCCTTACTGTCCTGTTCGACGCGGCGTGCAGCCAGTTCCTCATCGCTGATCAACAGATTGATCGAGCGGTTCGGAATGTCGATCAGCACCTTGTCGCCATCGCGCACCAGGCCGATGGCACCGCCAGCCGCTGCTTCCGGCGAAGCGTGGCCGATGGACAGGCCCGACGTGCCGCCGGAGAAACGGCCGTCGGTCAGCAGCGCACAGGCTTTGCCCAGGCCCTTGGATTTCAGGTAGGAAGTCGGGTAGAGCATTTCCTGCATGCCCGGGCCGCCCTTCGGACCTTCGTAACGAATGATCACGATGTCGCCGGCTTTCACCTCGTCGGCGAGAATCCCGCGCACGGCGCTGTCCTGGCTTTCGAAAATCTTCGCGTTGCCTTCGAACACATGGATCGACTCGTCGACGCCGGCGGTCTTCACCACGCAGCCGTCGAGGGCGATGTTGCCGTACAGCACGGCCAGGCCGCCTTCCTTGGAGTAGGCGTGCTCGACGCTGCGGATGCAGCCGTTCTCACGGTCGTCGTCCAGGGTTTCCCAACGGGTCGACTGGCTGAACGCGGTTTGTGTCGGGATGCCCGCCGGGCCGGCCTTGAAGAAATGATGCACGGCCTCGTCGCTGGTCTGGGTGATGTCCCACTTGGCGATGGCCTCGGCCATGGTCTTGCTGTGTACCGTCGGCAGGTCGGTGTGCAGCAAGCCGCCGCGGGCCAGCGAACCGAGGATGCTGAAGATCCCCCCGGCGCGGTGCACGTCTTCCATGTGGTACTTCTGGATGTTCGGCGCGACCTTGCACAGTTGCGGCACGTGGCGGGAGAGGCGGTCGATGTCGCGCAGGTCGAAATCGATCTCGGCTTCCTGGGCCGCGGCCAGCAAGTGCAGGATGGTGTTGGTCGAGCCGCCCATGGCGATGTCGAGGGTCATGGCGTTTTCGAACGCCTTGAAGTTGGCGACGTTGCGCGGCAACACCGAATCGTCGTTCTCGCCGTAGTAGCGCTTGCACAGCTCGACGATGGTCCGCCCGGCCTGCAGGAACAGCTGTTCGCGGTCGCTGTGGGTGGCCAGGGTTGAACCGTTGCCAGGCAACGCCAGGCCCAGGGCCTCGGTCAGGCAGTTCATCGAGTTGGCGGTGAACATGCCGGAGCACGAACCGCAGGTCGGGCAGGCGCTGCGCTCGTACTCGGCGACTTTTTCGTCGGATGCGCTGGAGTCGGCGGCGATCACCATGGCGTCCACCAGGTCCAGGCCATGGCTGGCGAGCTTGGTCTTGCCGGCCTCCATCGGGCCACCGGACACGAAGATCACCGGGATATTCAGGCGCAAGGCAGCCATAAGCATGCCGGGGGTGATTTTGTCGCAGTTGGAAATACACACGATGGCGTCGGCGCAATGGGCGTTGACCATGTATTCGACCGAGTCGGCGATGATCTCGCGGCTGGGCAGCGAATACAGCATGCCGTCGTGACCCATGGCGATGCCGTCGTCCACGGCGATGGTGTTGAATTCCTTGGCAACCCCGCCGGCGCGTTCGATTTCCCGTGCAACCAGTTGGCCCAGGTCCTTGAGGTGAACATGGCCTGGTACGAATTGCGTGAAGGAGTTGGCAATGGCGATGATCGGCTTCTTGAAGTCGTCATCCTTCATCCCCGTGGCGCGCCACAGGGCACGGGCGCCGGCCATGTTGCGGCCATGGGTGGATGTTTTCGAACGGTAATCAGGCATGGAGCACTCCGGGCGGCTAATCAGGTACTTATCAGGTATCAATGGGGAAGTGAGCTTCTGTCGACGTCTGGAACACTCGGGTTTGGCCGGGAGTCCGGACGTGGCTGATGACTTTGCAGGATCGCTGCGCGCCTCAGCATGAGCTCATAAACCCGCCGGGGATGAATGGCGATGAATGTCGCGATTCTACACCGCTGGCGTCAGGATGAAATGACGCAAAGCGCTGATCCGACGCCAATGTGCCGTGCGGGATGACGACTGGCAGGGTTCAGTCGGCCAATAATTCCCTGTCACGCTGCCGGATCAAGGCATTGAGTGCCAGCCCCAGCAGGCTGAGCAAGATCAGGCACAGGGCCAGAGTGACCTGCAAGTCCAGCGGGGTGAGACTGATCGCGGCACTGGTCAGCCCGCCGACGACGAAGATCAGCACACTTCCGGCCGAAGCGGACGTGCCGGCCTGCCCGGGAAATATATTCATGGCTTGGGTGTGGGCGGCTGCGCGGGCAATGGTCGTTCCGGTGGTGCAGACGATCATGGGCAGCAGCAGGGTGATAGCCGACAAGCCAAGTTGATGAGCGAGCCCCAGCATCAACATACCTGCTGCGAGAATCAGCCCCTGGCCGATGATGATCTGCGTCTGGGGGTCGATTTTGCTTCCCAGCACGGACGCCAGCGCCCCACCGCCGATGTAGGCGAGCCCATACCCCAGCAAAACCAGCGAAAAAGCCTCGGATGAAAGATGCAACTGGTCGATCAGGACCAGAGGCGAAATGACGATGAATGAAAAGTGGCAGGAAAAAGCCAGGGCCGAGGTTAGCCAGTAGGCCATGAAGCGGAAGTCACCGCAGACGTTTCGATAGGATGCGATGAAATTCAGGCGTCTGGGGTGACTGCCAGCCACGGAGCGTTGAAGCAAACGACTGACGCCTGCAAATGCGGCGACGGCCAGGGCAATGAACACCAGGAAACTGCCATGCCAGCCCATCCAGTTTTGCAGGCCGGTGCCGGCCAGGGGCGAAACGGAAATGAAAATCCCCCCGCAGGTGACCAGGAAGATCCGCAGTCGCTGCTGTTCCTGGCCGGTGAACAGGTCTTGAATCAATGCTTGGGACAGTACGAAACAACCGCATCCCAAGGCCTGAACGATACGAAAGAATAGAAAAGCCTCATATCCGTCGGCGAGCACACATCCTGTTGCGCCGGTGGCTGAGACAGCAACTCCGATCAACAGCAGCTTTTTCCTGCCCATGACGTCGGAGAGCGGGCCTACCAACAGTTGCGAAAGGGCGATGCCTACGGCGTACAGACTGACAGACAGGGCGATGTCCGACGATGGCCGATCAAAATACCCCGATAGGGCGGGAAATGAGGGCAGCACGACATCGATTGGAAAAACACCAAGCAATGTCAGCGTCAGCAACAAACCGACGGTTGCGGGCTTGCGGACCGCCAGGCGGTTTTGCGAATCAGTCATTGACGGCTTCCAAGGCGTACCGGAGGGTAGCTTTCAATCCTAATGCGTCGTGGCAGCCAGGCGCGGGGAGATTGCGTAGGAAGGCTCTGTTAATTGCGTAGTGGGTTTCCTACATTCAGGCACGCAAAAAAAATCGCAGCCGAGGCCGCGATCAGAATGCAACTCGAGTATGCAGGGCTCAGTGCTACAGCACTGGCCCGCCTCCCTCAGCTGTTGGGCAATAACCGGCAGGTAATGCTCTTGATATAGCGCGTTTCGGCAATCGCCGGGTGCACCGGGTGATCGGGGCCCTGGCCGCCGCGTTCGAGCAGCTGGATATTGCGGTCCAGGTGACGGGCGCTGGTCAGCAGGATGTTCTGCAGATCGTCTTCGGGCAGGTGCATCGAGCATGAAGCACTGACCAGGATGCCGTCCTTGCTGAGCAGGCGCATGGCCTGTTCGTTGAGGCGGCGGTAGGCGCCTTCGCCGTTCTTCAGGTCTTTCTTGCGCTTGATGAAGGCCGGCGGGTCGGCAACGATCACGTCGAAGCGTTCTTCGCTGGCCTTGAGTTCCTTCAAGGCTTCGAATACATCACCTTCGATGCACGTCAGCTTCTCGGCGACGCCGTTCAGCGCGGCGTTGCGCTCGACGCCGTCGAGGGCGAAGGCCGAGGCATCGACGCAAAACACTTCACTGGCACCGAACGCCGCGGCTTGCACGCCCCAGCCGCCGATGTAGCTGAACAGGTCCAGGACGCGCTTGCCCTTGGCGTAGGGCGCCAGGCGCGCACGGTTCATGCGGTGGTCGTAGAACCAGCCGGTTTTCTGGCCTTGCATCACCGGCGCTTCGAATTTCACGCCATTCTCTTCCAGGGCGACCCACTCCGGGACCAGGCCGAAGACGGTCTCGACGTAGCGCTCCAGGCCTTCGGCGTCGCGAGCCGCGGAATCGTTCTTGAACAGGATGCCACTGGGCTTGAGCACCTGAGTGAGGGCGGCGATCACGTCGTCCTTGTGGGCTTCCATGGTGGCGGAAGCGATCTGCACCACCAGGATGTCGCCGAAACGGTCGACCACCAGGCCCGGAAGCAAATCGGAATCACCGTAGACCAGGCGATAGAACGGCTTGTCGAACAGCCGCTCGCGCAGGGACAACGCCACGTTGAGGCGATGTACCAGCAGGGATTTGTCCAGTACCAGCTTCGCGTCACGGGACAGCAGGCGTGCGCAGATCAGGTTGTTCGGGCTCATCGCAACGATGCCCAGCGGCTTGCCGCCAGCGGCTTCGAGGACCGCCTGGTCACCGGCCTTGAAGCCGTGCAGCGGGGTGGCGGCCACATCGATTTCGTTACTGTAGACCCACAGGTGGCCGGCGCGCAGGCGACGGTCGGCATTGGCTTTGAGGCGCAGGCTGGGCAGGGACATGACGTCGCTCCGGAAAAAAGAGCGGGAGTATACCGCGTTGCAATCATTGCGGGGCTGGCGGTGGACATGTGGCGAGGGAGCCTGCGCTGCTCGCCTCGCCACAAGGGCTTCAGGCCGACAACGAGTTGATCAGTTCACGGTTGAACGCGGGAATATCATCAGGCTGACGGCTGCTGATCCAGGTGCCGTCCCGGACGACTTCCTGGTCAACCCAGTTCGCGCCGGCATTGACCAGGTCGTCCTTGAGGGTCTTGTAGCTGGTCATGGTCTTGCCTTTGACCAGGCCACTGGACACCAGCAACCAGCCGCCATGGCAAATCACCGCGATAGGCTTGCCAGCCGCCTCGAAGCCCTTGACCAGGTTCTGCGCGTCGGGGTCGATGCGGATGGTGTCGGAATTCTGCACCCCGCCGGGCAACACCACCGCTTCGTACTGATCGACATTTGCCGCCTTGAAAGTCAGGTCGACTTTGAAATCGTCCGCTGGCTTGTCGTGGTTCCAGCCTTTGACCTGGCCGTCGCTGGCGGAAATGATATCAACCTTGGCCCCGGCCTGTTCCAACGCCTCTTTGGGACCGGTCAGTTCGGCTTGTTCAAAACCATCGGTGACCAGAATGGCGACACGCTTGTTGTTCAGGTTGGTGGGCATGAAAAATCTCCTCAAGCTGAGTGGGTTGGCTGCCGACCTAAGCCTTATTGCAAGACTTGGGCATTGGTCCTACAGATTCCGAAGGCCAGGCTTGTATGAAAGTTCCGCCAATTTACCGGTGGTGTGTCGGATCCAGATTTAAGGGTTAGACTCCCGGCCTTACCCAGAGTATGTCCCCATGTCCAAAGAGCTTTCCGCCGAACAGATCCAACAGTCCCTGCAGGGCATCACTGTGCCGCCCCAGCCGCAAATCATGGTGGATTTGCAGATGGAGCAGTACATGCCCGACCCGGACCTGGAAACCATTGCCAAGCTGATCTCCCAGGATCCGGGCCTTTCGGGTGCCTTGCTCAAGATCGTCAATTCGCCGTACTACGGCTTGAGCAACAAGATCACGTCGATCCAGCGCGCAGTGAACCTGCTGGGCAGCCGGTCGATCATCAACCTGATCAACGCGCAGTCGATCAAGGGCGAATTACACGACGATGCCATCGTCACCCTGAATCGCTTCTGGGACACCGCCCAGGACGTGGCCATGACCTGCCTGACCCTGGCCAAGCGCGTCGGCCTGCAGAATGGCGACGAAGCCTATGCCCTGGGTTTGTTCCACGACTGCGGCGTGCCGTTGATGCTCAAGCAGTTCCCAACCTACATGAGCGTATTGGAAGAGGCCTATGCCAATGCCAGCGCCGAGTGCCGGGTGGTGGACACCGAAAACCGCGTGTTCAACACCAACCATGCGGTGGTCGGTTACTACACCTCCAAGTCCTGGCGCCTGCCGGACCACGTCAGCCAGGCCATCGCCAATCACCACAACGCCCTGGCGATTTTCAGCGACGAGTCTTCGCGCAATAACAGTCAGTTGAAAAACCTGTTGGCGATTCTGAAGATGTCCGAGAACATCTGTGCCTCCCATCGGGTGCTGGGCAACCAGGCCGAGGATCACGAGTGGAATTGCGTCGGGCCACGGGTGCTCGACTACATCGGTCTGTCGGAGTACGACTTCGAGACCCAGAGACAGGAAATCCGCGACCTGGCCTCTCGTTGAGTGCCAGCTTTCGCTTGATTCGAGAGCCCTATGCCAGAACTGCCGGAAGTCGAAACCACCCGCCGCGGGATTGCGCCACACCTCGAAGGGCAACGGGTCAGCCGCGTCGTCGTGCGTGACCGCCGCTTGCGCTGGCCGATTCCCGAAGACCTCGACGTGCGTCTTTCGGGGCAACGCATCGTGCAGGTGGAACGGCGGGCCAAGTACCTGTTGATCAATGCCGAGGTGGGTACGCTGATCAGCCACCTGGGCATGTCCGGCAACCTGCGGCTGGTCGAGATCGGCATGCCCGCCCTCAAGCATGAACATGTCGACATCGAACTCGAGTCCGGGCTGGCCCTGCGCTACACCGATCCGCGTCGCTTCGGGGCGATGCTCTGGAGCCTCGACCCGCTCAATCACGAGTTGCTGATTCGCCTCGGGCCGGAACCGCTGACCGACCTGTTTGATGGCGAACGGCTGTTCCAGCTTTCCCGTGGGCGCTCGATGGCGGTCAAGCCGTTCATCATGGACAACGCGGTTGTGGTGGGCGTGGGCAATATCTACGCGACCGAAGCGCTGTTCGCCGCCGGTATCGACCCACGGCGCGCCGCCGGAAGCATCTCCCGGGCGCGTTATCTGAAGTTGGCGATCGAGATCAAGCGCATCCTTGCCCATGCCATCGAACGTGGTGGAACCACGCTGCGGGATTTCATCGGTGGCGACGGCCAGCCCGGTTATTTCCAGCAGGAACTGTTCGTGTACGGCCGGGGCGGGGAGTTGTGCAAGGTCTGTGGCACGGGGCTGCGGGAAATCCGCCTGGGCCAGCGCGCCAGCGTCTGGTGTCCGCGCTGCCAGAGGTGATTCGTCTTACGGTCTATAGTCAGTAGTCATACTGTTTCAGCCGAAGGATCGCCCATGACTCTGCTTCGAACTTTCCTCCTGGCACTCTCGCTGAGTGTCGGCTTGCCTGCCTTGGCGAACACCGAGAGCGGTGACCCGCGCTACACCATCCAGAACCCACCCGCCTACGCCATGCTCGGCGACTTGCTGATCGCCCGTCCGTTGCTGCTCGCCGCCACCGTGATCGGTGCCGGGGCGTTTGTCGTGTCGTTGCCCTTTACGGCGCTGGGCGGCGGGGTTGGCAATGCGGGGAAGGCGCTGGTGGTCGACCCGGCGAAAGCCACGTTTGTGCGGTGCCTGGGGTGTGTTGGGGAGGGGTTTGAGCGGCAGGAGTGAATGTGCGGATTTGTGATGTGGCTGATGGCCTCTTCGCGAGCAGGCTCGCTCCCACAAGGGATTCGCTTAGACCCCCAAATTACCTGGACACAACAGTCCTGTGGGAGCGAGCCTGCTCGCGAAGAGGCCGGCAAAGACCTGCAAAAATTGTCGGGCTCAATCCTTGCCAGTGATTTTGCGATATTTCGCCATCAACTGTTCCTCGGTCTCCGGATGAGCCTCGTCCAGCGGGATGCAATCCACCGGGCAGACCTGCTGGCATTGAGGCTCGTCATAGTGCCCGACGCACTGGGTGCACAGGTTCGGGTCAATGACATAGATCTCTTCGCCCTGGGAAATGGCTTCGTTCGGGCACTCGGGTTCGCAGACGTCGCAATTGATGCAGTCGTCGGTGATGATCAGGGACATGCAAGCTCCGGCCGGGGCGTTGGGCCCGGGCATTTGAAAAACGTATGGGCGCAATTGTGCCGCATTGGCGAGCGCAGTGCACGCGGGGGCGATGGACTGCGCTGTGCTGCGAGCGAGTCGCAGCGTCGGCGGGTTACTTCTTGAAACGCAGGGTCAGCGCGTCGGCCACGGCCGGGTGGACGAACTTGGTGATATCGCCGCCCAAGGCCGCAATTTCCCGTACCAGGGTCGACGAGATGAAGGAGTAACGCTCCGATGGCGTCAGGAAGAGACTCTCGACGTCCGGGGCCAACTGGCGGTTCATGTTGGCCAACTGGAACTCGTACTCGAAATCCGAGACCGCACGCAGGCCGCGCAGGAACACATTGGCGTTCTTTTCCTTGGCAAAGTGCGCCAGCAGCGTCGAGAAGCCGACCACTTCCACGTTCGGCAGGTGCTTGGTGACCTCACGGGCCAGCTCCACACGTTGCTCCAACGGGAACAGCGGATTTTTCTTCGGGCTGGCGGCGACGGCAATGATCACATGGTCGAACAGGCGCGAAGCACGTTCGACCAGATCGCCATGGCCCTTGGTAATGGGGTCGAAGGTACCTGGGTACAACACTCGGTTCATCGCGTCGTCCTGGCGGGAGTCCGTTGGGGAGTCGGATGGTATCGCAGCCGACTCGGTCGGCCAAGTCGGCGATGGGATAAGAACGCACTATAGGCGCTGCGAATAGTCGTTTTTTTCATGTGTTTTGCAGACGTTCGGCCAGCAAGGTCGCCAGTTTTGCCGTCAGGCCGTACACCGACAATTGCGGGTTGGCGCCGATGCCGGTGGGGAACAGCGAGCCGTCGTGGATGGAAAGATTACGCAGCTGGTGGTGGCGGCCGAGGCTGTCGGCCACCGCGTATTTCGGCTCTTCGCCCATGGCGCAACCCCCCATGACATGGGCGCTGCCCAGGCGGGTGCGGAAAAGGGCCAGGTCCAGCCCGTCGATCAACGCGCGGGCCTCGGCCAGGGTTTTCACGTGCCGGGCATCGCTGTGCATCGGCATGACCGACCTGGCCCCCGCGGCGAACTGGATCTCGGCCATGCTGTGGAATGCCCGGCGCAAGCCGTCCCAAGTGTAGGGGGAGAGCTGATAGTCGAGCACGGGCGTGCCGTCGCTGCGCAATTCCACGGTACCGCCGGGGCTGTCCGGGTGAAAGCCGTCGCGCAGTAACGCCAGCATGGCGTGGGTGTGGGGCAACTTTGCCATGTGCGCTGCGTTCTGCGCACCAAAGCCGCCCAACAGCGTGGCGGCGAGGGCCGGGTGCAAAGGCGGGACTTCCAGCTTGTAGGACATTTTGCCGGTGACGCCATCCTGCCATTGGAAATGATCTGAATAAATCGACTGTGGAGCCCCATAAAAGGGGTTGATGACTTCATCGAACAGTCCGGCTGACATGTTCACCAAGTGCAGGAAGGTGCGCTTGCCCAGGCACCGATGCGGATCCGGCGCGGCGGAGCGCAACAGCAGGGCGGGGCTGTTGATGCCGCCACCGGCGAGCACGTAATGCCGCGCCTTGACCCTGATGCGCCGTCCGGTCGGCGTCACGCAGCGTTCGTCCATGGCTTGGCATTGCAATTCCCCCACCGCATCGTTGCTGATAATCAGGCGTTCGGCCCGCGCCAGATAGAGCAGGGCGCCGCCCTGGTTCAGCGTGGCGGGGATGGTGGTGACCAGCATCGACTGCTTGGCGTTGGTCGGGCAACCCATCCCGCAATAGCCCAGGTTCCAGCAGCCACGCACGTTGCGCGGGATCACATGCCAGCTGTAGCCCAATTGCTCGCAGCCCTTGCGAATGACGTCGTTGTTGGCATTGGGCGGAATCAGCCATGGCGCCACCCCCAGGCGCTGCTCCATTCGTTCGAACCAGGGCGCCATCTCGGCGGGGCCGTGGCCCCGGACGGCATGCTCGGTCGCCCAGTGTTCGAGAGTCTGGTCAGGCGTACGAAAGCTCGAGGTCCAGTTGATCAACGTGGTGCCCCCCACGGCCCGGCCCTGGAGAATGGTGATGGCGCCGTCCTTGCTCATTCGCCCGAGACCTTCCTGATACAGGCTAGTGTAAGCCTGATCCTCAAGCAGCTTGAAGTCCTGGCTGGTCTTGAGCGGGCCTTCTTCGATGAGCAATACCTTGTAGCCGGCGGCACTGAGAATTTCCGCCGTGGTGCCACCGCCGGCGCCACTGCCGATGATCGCCACGTCGGCTTCCAGCGTGAGGTCCTGGGTCAGTTGCGCGCCGTTGTAAGTGGTCCAGCCACGGGCCAGGCCTTCGCGGAACGGATCGGGTACGGGCATGCTCGGGGTTCTCTTGTTGTTATGAGAAGACGATAAAGCCCCTGTGGGAGCGAGCCTGCTCGCGATGGCGTCGTATCAGCAGCACACTTGAGGACCGAACTACCGCCTTCGCGAGCAGGCTCGCTCCCACAAGGGGGCTGGCTCTGGCTTTCAGACGGATGGCGGGCCCGGATATCCGCAGTGCGCCCAGGCCTCGGGCCGGCTGTACCAGGCCATCATGACCATTTGCAGCAACGAGCTGTGGCCTTGGCGCAACAAGCTCAGCGAGCTGTTTTCCCAGCGTGTCAGGAACTGTCGGATGTCATCGGCGCTGGCGTTTTCCCACCCGCCCCAGATTCCGGTCAGCGGCCCGCGGGTCACGCTCAGCGTGAGCACGTCGAACAGTTGATGCGTGAGTTTGAGCATCGCCGCAGACAAGTGCGCCAGGCCGCGATCCAGGCTTTGCAGCGTGGCATCGGTGGCGGCCGGGATCGTTTCCGTCGACACAGCACCGTCGAGCAACACCGGAATGAGGGCGCGGAAAAATGCCAGGTCGCTGTCGCGCAGGGCCTGCAGGCCGCTGGCCGGTTGGCTGGACGAGCAACCGCTGAGGCTGGCGCCCAGGCCGACGGTTGCGAGGAAAACACTGGCGCCAAGGCTCAGTTGCAGCAAACCACGCCGTGTCATGGCGGGCGTATCGGTCAGGTCTGGGCTCATTATTGTTATTACCCGGGAGACGCTTGTCAGCGGATGAACAGCTTCTGGATCAGCTTCTGCAAAGGCTTGCCATAGGGCGGATAAATCAGTCTGGCGGCGTTGAAGCGCTGCTTGATCAGGACGCCCTTGGCCTTGCTGAAGGTCAGGAATCCCTCGTGACCGTGATAGTGGCCCATCCCCGAGGCGCCAATGCCGCCGAACGGCATGTCGTCCTGGGCCACATGCAGCAGCGTGTCGTTCAGGCAGACGCCGCCGGAATGGGTTTCATTGAGTACCCGCTGCTGTTCGGCCTTGTTGTAGCCGAAGTAGTAGAGCGCCAGCGGACGAGGCCGCCGATTGATGTAGGCAAAGGCCTGGTCCAGGCCTTCATACGGCACGATGGGCAGCAGCGGGCCGAAGATCTCATCCTGCATCACCGTCATGTCATCCGTGACATTGAGCAACAGGCTGTGGGCCATGCGGCGTCCCTGGCCCTGGTCGAACAGCTCGATCAGCAGCGCGCCTTTGCTGGTGGCATCGCCAATGTAGCCGTTGAGCCGCGCCAGTTGGCGATCGTTGATGATGGCGGTGTAGTCCGGGTTGTCCGCCAGCGTCGGATAAAACCCGCGGACCGCTTCGCGATACGCCTCGACGAACGCTCCGACGCGGCTCTGCGGTACCAGCACGTAATCCGGCGCGACGCAGGTCTGCCCAGCGTTCAGGGTCTTGCCGAAGGCAATGCGCTCGGCGGCGTCCTTGAGCGGTACGTCGTCAGACACGATGGCGGGTGATTTGCCACCCAGCTCGAGGGTGACGGGGGTGAGGTTTTCCGCGGCGGCACGCATGACATGCTTGCCGATGCTGGTGGCGCCGGTGAACAACAGGTGGTCGAACGGCAACCTGGAGAACGCAATACCGACGTCGGCCTCGCCCAGCACCACCGACACCAGGTCCTGGGGAAAGAGACGGGCGAGCAGTTGCTTGAGCAGCAATCCGGTGGCCGGGGTCGCCTCGCTGAGCTTGAGCATGACCCGGTTGCCCGCCGACAAGGCCCCGACCAATGGGCCCATGGCCAGGAACAGCGGGTAATTCCACGGCACAATGACCCCGACCACGCCCAATGGCTGATAGACCACCTTGGCCGACGCCGGTTGGAAGGCCATGCCGACCCTGCGCCGGGAAGGTTTCATCCACCCCTTGAGGTTGCGGCTGGCGTAATGGATGCCGTGCAGGCTCGGCATCAACTCGGCCAGCAGGGTTTCGTCGGCGCTGCGGTGACTGAAGTCCTGGCTGATCGCGTCGATCAGGGCTTGCCGTTCGTTGCTCAACAGTTCGCGCAACGCCTTGAGCCATTGCCGGCGCTGCTCGGCCGTTGGCATGGGATGAGCGGCGAAAGCACGGCGCTGGGCCTCGAAGATCGTCCGGATTTCATCCAGCTGCTGTTGAGACTGGTGCAGGTAAGCAACGTCGGCTGGCATGTCGGTACCGGATTATTATTGGAATGGTTGATTTCTAGAGCTTGTGCTCTAAAAAGTCAAATGCCGCCTCCGTGATGGCGTGGGTTTTCTCCCGTGACCGATAGGTCGTAAGATGCCCATCACATGATTTTTCGAATTAAGCCCAAGCCATGGCCCCACGAATCAAAACCAGCGAGCGCATCGTGCAGAACAGCCTGGAGTTGTTTAACCGGCAGGGTGAGCGCAGTGTCAGCACCAATCACATTGCCGCCCACATGGACATGTCCCCGGGCAATCTCTATTACCACTTCCCCAACAAGCAGGCGATCATCGCCGTGCTGTTCAGCGAATACGAAAACCTGGTGGACAGTTTCCTGCGCTCACCCCAGGGTCGGGCCGCCACGGTGGACGACAAGCGCTTCTACCTGCAGGAGCTGCTCTCGGCGATGTGGCGCTACCGGTTCCTGCACCGGGACCTGGAGCACCTGCTCGACAGCGACCCGGAACTGGCGGCTCGCTACCGGCGCTTTTCCCAACGCTGCCTGATCCATGGCACAGCTATCTACGAAGGCTTCGTCGACGCCGGTATCCTGGCGATGGACCGCGTCCAGATCGAGTCCCTGACCCTCAATGCCTGGATTGTCCTCACGTCCTGGGTCCGGTTCCTCTGCACCACGAGGGAAAACTCCAGCCACCTGAGCGAACAGGCGATCAAGCGCGGCGTGTATCAGGTGTTGGTGCTGGAGGCGGGTTTTGTGACCGAGCAGGCCCGCGAAGCGGTGGATGCCCTGTTCAAAGAGTTTTATGTCCCGCTGGCCCAGACCCTGGAGGAAGGGCAGTAGATCGGATCCCTTGATTCAGCCACAGGAGCTCACCATGCCCATCGCGCAACTCATCAGCCCGCAGGCCCTGGAACAGCGGAGATCCCAGCCCGGACTGGTGATCCTCGATTGTCGTTTTGCCCTGGAGGACCCGGACTATGGCCAGCGCAGTTACGCCGAGGGCCATATCGCCGGTGCGTCGTTCGCCGACCTTGAACGGGATCTGAGCGGACCGGTCATCAAGGGCGTCACGGGACGTCATCCGCTGCCGGAGCCCGAGGCGCTGGTTGCGCGCCTCCGGGCCTGGGGGATCAACAATGACAGCGACGTCGTGCTGTATGACGACGGCCCCGGTGCCTATGCCGCCCGGGCCTGGTGGTTGCTGGCCTGGTTGGGCAAACGCGATGGCGTGCATATCCTCGACGGCGGGCTCAAGGCCTGGCACGCGGCCGGCCTGCCCCTGAGCCTGGATCCGCCGCAGACTGCTCGCGGGACCTTCAGCGGCGCGCCGGACGCGAGCTTGCTGCTCACTGCTCAGGCGTTGCAACAGCGCCTCGGTGATGCGGACATGACCCTGCTGGATGCCAGGGCGCTGCCGCGTTTCAAGGGCGAAGTCGAGCCGATCGACCCGGTGGCGGGGCATATCCCGGGCGCGTCATGCGCAGCATTCACCGACAACCTGGGGGCCGATGGACGCTTCTTGCCGGCTGATCAACTCAAGCTGCGTTTCGATGAAAAACTGGGCGAGCGTTCGCCTACAGAACTGGTGGCCTATTGCGGCTCCGGCGTGACGGCGTGCCATAACCTGTTTGCCTTGTGCCTGGCGGGCTATCCGCTGGGACGGTTGTATGCCGGTTCGTGGAGCGAGTGGATCAATGATCCCCAGCGGGGCGTGGCGAAGGGCGAATAACACTTTCACCCCCCGATCAATGTGGGAGCGAGC
>NZ_JBHFJB010000117.1:121863-138778 GCF_057334555.1 Pseudomonas sp. AGC41 | reverse complement strand
CCCCCCCCCCCCCCCCCCCCCCCCCCCACAGGGGATCTCCTTTGCCTGCGAATCGTCACGAGTGGCCCAGGCTTGCCAGCCAATCGGGAATTCGGCGTTCCAGGTAATAGCCCGGGCGCCGCAGGGTTCCGTCGACAAATCCGACATGCCCGCCACGCCGGTGCAGTTCCAGGTGGGTCGAGGCCGATAACTCGCCGGGTTCGGGCAGGCTGTGGGGGAATACAAAAGGGTCGTCGGCGGCCTGGATGACCAGCGTCGGTGTACTGATGCCTGCCATGAAATAGCGGCTGGACGCGCGCCGATAGTAATCCGCTGCGTCGGAAAAACCGTGCAGCGGCGCCGTCACCCGGCCGTCGAAATCCCAGAAGGTGCGCATGTTGTCCAGCGAGCCGAGCGCTGCCAGGGCCGCGAGCCCTTCGTCGCGTCCGTCATGCTGGAACTGGCGTTGCTTGTTGCGCACGTAGGCGACCATCTCCCGCATGAAGTGCGCCTGATAGAACCTGGAAAAGCCCTGCCCGATGCGGTCGGCGCACTGATCCAGGCGAAACGGTACCGAGACCGCCACTGCGCCTAGCAACTGGCTGTCGCTGCCGGCTTCCCCCAAATGCTTGAGCAGCACATTTCCGCCCAGCGAATAGCCCACCGCAAACAGCGGCGCCAAGGGGCGTCGGGCCCGCAGATGGGCGATAGCCGCGGCGAGGTCTTCGCTGGCGCCGGAGTGATAACTGCGGGCCAGCAGGTTCGGCTCGCCCGAGCAACCCCGCCAGTTCAGGGCGACGCTGGCCCAGCCTTGAGCATCGAGCGCGCGTTGCAGGCCGGCCACGTAGGGTGAATTGGAGGAGCCGGTCAGCCCATGAAGCACCAGCACCAGCGGTGCTTCGGCGCTATGTGGGCCATGCCAGTCGAGGTCGAGGAAATCACCATCGTCCAGCCAGAAGCGCTCACGTTCGCGATCGATGTGAACGGTTTTACGCCACAACGGCCCCCACAAGGTCTGCAAGTGCGGATTGCCAAGGCCCGGGGCGGGTATGAAACATTCAGGTGTGCAGGACACGATCATTCTCGGTGCACGGTCAGCTGTTCAGCCAACGGCCTCTGCCGTACGTTGCCACAAGGCGTAATACACCCGTCCGGATTTCTGCTCGCGGTGCAGGCGCCAATTGGCCGGCAAGCCGAGGGTCGAAGGGGCGGTCTCGCTTTCAGTGTAGACCCACGCATCGTCGGCCAGCCATTGCCGTTCCTCGAGCAACGCGCAGACGGCCGGCAACAGGTTCTGGTTGAACGGCGGGTCGAGGAACACCAGGTCGAAAGGTGTCGCGGGCTGGCTGTCCAGATAGCGCAGCGCATCCGCCGTCTGCACCTGGCCGACGGTGCAACGCAACGTGCCCAGGTGTTCTTTCAGGCTCGAGACCGCCAGGCTGCTGGCGTCCAGCGCCTGGCCCATGGCGGCGCCACGGGACAGCGCCTCGAGAAACAGTGCGCCGCTGCCGGCAAACGGGTCGAGCACCTTGGCGCCGGCCACGTAGGGCGCGAGCCAGTTGAACAGAGTCTCGCGCACCCGGTCCGGCGTCGGCCGCAGGCCCGGGGCATCGGGGAAGCTCAGGCGCCGGCTGCGCCACTCGCCGCCGATGATGCGCAACTGGTTAACCCCGTTGTGCGCGGGTTTCTTGCTGGAATTGGATGGACGGGCCATTAATGCTCCGGAACCCCGAGCGGCTGCTCGGCAGGTTTGTCAGTGGGGGCCGGCAACGGCTTTTGCGGTACGGTCGGGCCAGCGGTGACGATGACCATCTTGTCGGTGCTCAGGTGTTTGTTCAGCGCGGTCCTGACCTGCTCGACCGTCAGCGCCTGGGACTGGCGCATGAAATCCTCCAGGTAGCTCAGCGGCAAATCATAGAAACCCATTGCGCCGAGCTGACCGACGATGTCGGCGTTGCTCGCGGTCGACAGCGGGAAGCTGCCCGCCAGCTCGCGCTTGGCATCGTCGAGCTCCTTCTGGGTCGGGCCGTTCTTGAGGTAATCGGCGAACACATCCTGGACCAGCTTCAACGTGCCTTCGCTCATCTCGGCACGGGTCTGCAGACTGATCATGAACGGACCGCGAGCTTGCATCGCTGTGAAGCCGGAGTAGACGCCATAGGTCAGGCCGCGTTTTTCCCGGACCTCGGTCATCAGCCGCGTGCCGAAGCCGCCGCCGCCGAGGATCTGGTTGCCCATCGACACGGCGGCATAGTCCGGATCGTCGCGGTCGACGCCCAGTTGGGCGAGCATCAGGTTGGTCTGCTTGGAGGGGAACTCGATATGGTGGACGCTCGCTTTCGGCTCCACCGGTGGCGGTGTTTTCGCCAGGGCCGGGCCCTTGGGCAGTGCGGCGGATATCTGGCTGGCAATGGCTTCGGCCTCGGCACGGGACAGATCGCCCACCAGGGCGATCACCGCGTTGCCTGCGGCATAGGCCTTGGCATGGAAGGCTCGGGCCTGGGCCAGGGTAATCGGCGGGATGCTCTGTGCGGTGCCGTCGCTGGAGTGCGCATACGGATGGTCGCCGTACAGGCGCTTCATCAGTTCCAGGCCCGCCAGCTTGCCGGGGTTCTGCTTCTGGTACTCGAAACCGGCGAGCATCTGGTTCTTGATGCGCGCGAAGGAGTCGGCGGGGAAGGTCGGCTGGCCAACGACTTCGGCAAACAGCTTCAACGCCGGCTCGCGCTTGTCGGCTGCGCTGAGACTGCGCAACGACGCCACGGCCATGTCCCGGAAGGCGCCGTTGCCAAAATCGGCGCCAAGGCTTTCAAAACCTTCGGCGATGGCACTGACGTCCTTACCCGCCACGCCTTCGTTGAGCATGGCGTTGGTCAACTGCGCCAGGCCCGGTGCGTCGCCGTCCTGGCTGCTGCCAGCGGCGAAGGTCAGGCGCAGGTCGAACATCGGTAATTCGCGAGCTTCGACGAACAGCACTTTGGCGCCGTCGGCGGTTTTCCAGGTCTGCACGTCGAGCTGGCGATGGCTGGGCGCCTTGCCGTCCAGTTCAGCCAGCGATTGCAGCTTGTTGCCGGACTTGGCCTTGTCCAGGGCCTGGCTGGCGTTGGAGCTGGTCGAGGGCGAAAAGTAAAAGGCCAGCGCGCCGACCACGGCGATCAATACCAGGCCGATCAGCACCAGGCGCGGTGATTTGCGCTCACTCATGAGCTTTCTCCTCGGGCAGGACATGCGCGACGCTCAGGCGCGAGCGGGTGAAATACGACTGGGCTGCCTTCTGGATATCCTGCGGGGTCACGCTTTGCAGTTCGGCGAGCTCGGTGTCCATCAGCTTCCAGGACAGGCCGACCGTTTCCAGCTGGCCGATAGCGGTGGCCTGGCTGGTGATGGAGTCGCGCTCATACACCAGGCCGGCGATCACCTGGGCGCGGACGCGCTCCAGTTCCTCGGCGGTGGGAGCGGTGCTCTTCAGTTGTTCGAGCAGGCGCCACAACCCTGCCTCGGCCTCGGCGAGGGTCTTGTTTTTCTGCGTGTTGGGTGTCGCCGACAGGGTGAACAGCGTATCGCCACGGGTGTAGGCGTCGTAGCTCGACGAGCCGCCGGACACCAATTCTTCGCCGCGCTCCAGCTGGGCCGGGATCCGCCCGCTGTAACCGCCGTCCAGCAGTGCGGAAATCAGCCGCAAGGCGTTGACTGGGACTTTGTCGGTGGCCGTGGCGATGCTCGGCACGTTGAATGCGAGCATGACGCTCGGCAGTTGGGTCTGTACATGCAGGGTGATCTTGCGCTCGCCGGGCTCGGCCAGCTCCAAGGGGATTTTCGCCGCCGGCACGGCGCGCCGGGCAATCGGGCCGAAATAGCGCTGGGCCAGGGCCTTGACCTCGTCTGGTGTCACGTCGCCGACCACTACCAGGGTCGCATTGTTCGGTGCATACCAGGATTCGTACCAGTGGCGCAGCTCCTCGACCTTCATCCGGTCCAGGTCGGCCATCCAGCCGATGGTCGGCGTGTGGTAGCCGCTGGCCGGGTACGCCATGGCCTTGAACCGTTCATAGGCCTTGGACATGGGCTTGTCATCGGTGCGCATGCGGCGCTCTTCCTTGATGACCTCGATCTCGCGGCTGAACTCCTCCGGTGGCAAGCGCAGGCTGGCCATGCGGTCGGCTTCGAGCTCGAAGGCCACGCCCAGGCGATCCCGGGCCAGTACCTGGTAATAGGCGGTGAAGTCGTCGCTGGTGAAAGCGTTCTCCTCGGCGCCAAGGTCGCGCAGGATCAGCGACGCTTCGCCAGGCCCGACTTTCTCGCTGCCCTTGAACATCATGTGCTCCAAGGCGTGGGACAGACCGGTCTGGCCCGGCGTCTCATAGCTGGAGCCCACCTTGTACCAGACCTGGGACACGACCACCGGAGCCCGGTGATCCTCGCGCACGACGACCTTCAGACCGTTGTCGAGGGTAAATTCATGGGTAGGTTGCGGGTCGGCAGCAAGGGCGGAAAAGGGCAGACAAACTGTGCTGAGCAGCAGGCCTGCGGCGCGGCGGGCAAGAGCATTCATTCGTGTTTAAACCTGTTGGACTGCCCGCTTGGCCTTAGCCTCGGCGGGCGAGGAGGTGCTAGGATACTGATCCGTTTTACTGGCGGCCACGCCTATCGGGCCTTTTATCGGCTCGTGGCTGTTTGGATTTGCGGAAGAAGCCTCGGGTTTATCTGCCGTTCCCGATGTTTTCGCCGAAAATGTCCCACCAGTCCTTCGAAAAAAGCGACTTGAGTTGTCCGCGAGACAACTCTACAAAATGTTGCGCGTGAACAAGCTGGATGAAACGCAGTCTGTTCAGCATCGAATATTCATCACCGAGGCGCCTGCCTGGCGCGTCGCTACCGTGAGATAGCCGTCCTCCATGTTTGGTTCCAACGACGACAAGAAGACCCCAGCTGCCGCTGGCGAGAAAAAAGGCCTGTTCGGATGGCTGCGCAAGAAGCCGCAGGAAACCGTCGTCGAGCAGCCGCAACTGCCGCCTGAGCCGTCCGCCGAGATTGTGGCCGAGACCGCGGCAGAAGAGACCGCGCCGATCGTCCTGCCGATTGCCGAACCGGTGCTGCAGCCGGTCGAGCCTGAGGTTGCCGCCGAGCCGGTTGCCGAGCAGCCGCTGACCCCGCCCGCCGGGCAAACGCCCTGGCTGACCTTGCCCGTGGCCGAAGAACCGGTCGCGCTGGTCGAGGACGAGCAGGCTGCGCATGTCACCCCAGCGATTCCGGCATCGACGCAACCGGTCGAGGCGCCCATTGCCGAGACACCGGTTGTCGTTGCGCCTGCAACTCCTGAGCCCGCCCCTGAGCCAGAGCCTGTAACGGCTGAGGTTCCGGCTCTGGTCGAGCCGCCGCGCAGCGCCGAAGAAAACAAAGTCGGCTTCTTCGCCCGCCTCAAGCAGGGCCTGTCCAAGACCAGCGCCAGCATTGGCGAAGGCATGGCCAGTCTGTTCCTCGGTAAGAAGGTCATCGATGACGAGCTGCTGGAAGACATCGAGACCCGTCTGCTGACCGCCGATGTCGGCGTCGAGGCCACTTCCGTCATCATCCAGAGCCTGACCCAGAAGGTCGCGCGCAAGCAGCTCACCGATGCCGACGCGTTGTACAAATCCCTGCAAGGCGAACTGACCAGCCTGCTCAAGCCGGTGGAAAAGCCGCTGGTGGTTGCTTCGCAGAACAAGCCGTTCGTGATTCTGGTCGTCGGTGTCAACGGCGCCGGCAAGACCACCACCATCGGCAAGCTGGCGAAGAAGCTTCAGCTCGAAGGCAAAAAAGTCATGCTCGCGGCGGGTGACACCTTCCGCGCCGCCGCGGTAGAACAGCTGCAGGTGTGGGGCGAGCGCAACAAGATCCCGGTGATTGCCCAGCACACGGGTGCGGACTCCGCCTCGGTGATTTTCGACGCCGTGCAGGCCGCCAAGGCCCGTGGCATCGACGTGTTGATCGCCGATACGGCCGGGCGCCTGCACACCAAAGACAACCTGATGGAAGAGTTGAAGAAGGTTCGCAGGGTCATCGGCAAGCTCGATGCCGAGGCGCCTCATGAGGTGCTGCTGGTGCTGGACGCTGGCACCGGCCAGAACGCCATCAACCAGGCCAAGCAGTTTAACCAGACGGTCGAACTGACCGGGCTGGCCCTGACCAAGCTGGACGGCACCGCCAAGGGCGGGGTGATCTTCGCCCTGGCCAAGCAATTCGGCTTGCCGATTCGTTACATCGGCGTGGGCGAGGGCATCGACGACTTGCGCACCTTTGAAGCCGAGCCTTTTGTCCAGGCACTGTTTGCCGAGCGGGAGCATTCATGATTCGTTTCGAACAGGTCGGTAAACGCTATCCGAACGGTCACGTCGGCTTGCATGAGCTGAGCTTTCGGGTCCGTCGGGGCGAGTTTCTGTTTGTCACTGGCCATTCTGGCGCCGGTAAAAGTACCTTGCTGCGCCTGTTGCTGGCGATGGAGCGGCCCACCACCGGCAAGCTGCTGCTGGCCGGCCAGGACCTGAGCACCATCAGCAATGCCCAGATTCCCTATCTGCGACGGCAGATCGGTGTGGTGTTCCAGAACCACCAGTTGCTGTTCGATCGCACGGTTTTCAATAACGTGGCGCTGCCGTTGCAGATCCTCGGGCTGTCCAAGGCCGAGATCAACAAGCGCGTGGACTCGGCACTGGAGCGTGTGGCGCTGTCGGACAAGACCGACCTGTATCCGGGCGACCTGTCCACTGGCCAGCAACAGCGCGTCGGTATCGCCCGCGCGATCGTTCACCGTCCGGCCTTGCTGCTGGCGGATGAACCCACCGGTAACCTCGACCCGCGACTGGCGGCGGAAATCATGGGCGTATTCGAAGATATCAACCGTTTGGGCACCAGTGTGCTGATCGCCAGTCACGACCTGGCTCTGATCGCACGCATGCGTCATCGCATGCTCACCTTGCAGCGCGGTCGACTGATCGGCGACGGGGAGGCGGGTGTATGAGCGCAACCCGTAGCCCGAAAGTGGCCGAGCGCGTGGCTCCCAAGGCCTCCGACCCGCAGCCGCAGAAAAAGAAACGCGACGATGACGACGGCCCGGATTTCGCCACGCTGCTGCACGCCTGGATCGAAAGCCATCGCGCCAGCCTGATCGACAGCCTGCGGCGCCTTGGCAAGCAGCCCATCGGCAGCTTCTTCACCTGCATGGTGATGGCGGTGGCCCTGAGCCTGCCCATGGGCCTGTCATTACTGCTTAATAATGTCGAGCGCCTGGGCGGCTCCTGGCAGCGCGCGGCGCAGATTTCTCTTTATCTGCAACTGGACGCGACACCGGGCGAAGGCCAGGCATTACGCGAGCAGATCAAGGCCATGCCGGGCGTGGCCGATGCCGAATACGTCGGGCGCGAGCAGGCGCTCGAAGAGTTCCAACAACAGTCCGGCCTGGGCGAGGCCCTCAAGGAACTGCCGGAAAATCCGCTGCCAGGCGTGGTGCTGGTGACCCCGAACGAGGTCGACAAGCCCACCCTTGAAGCATTAAGACAAAGACTTTCCGAATTGCCGAAGGTACAACAGGCCCAACTTGATCTAGTCTGGGTCGAGCGTCTTGCGGCGATACTCAAGCTCGGCGACCGGTTTGTCTTTGGTCTGACGGTGCTTCTGGTTTCTGCATTACTTTTGGTGATAGGCAATACCATTCGTCTTCATATTGAAAACCGCCGCACAGAGATAGAAGTGATTAAACTCGTCGGCGGTACGGACAGTTATGTTCGCAGGCCCTTCCTTTACATGGGGGCGCTGTATGGCTTCGGTGCCGGGATCCTGTCCTGGGGCGTATTGGCGTTCGGCCTGGATTGGCTGAACGATGCGGTAGTGGGATTGGCCGGTTTGTACGGCAGTGATTTTTCGCTGGCCGGTGTGCCAGTCGCCGACGGCGTGTCGCTCTTGCTTGGCGCGGTGCTGTTGGGTTATATCGGTGCATGGATTGCGGTAGCACGCCACCTGCGTGAGCTTGCTCCAAAATAGTATTTTTTGCGCGCATTGACCTTTCAGTTTTTGTGGGAACTTGTCCAACGGTTCCCGGTCAATTTTCGCAGTGCTGAACTGCACGAGTTATGTGAGTCGGAGGTTTTTTCGTATGACCACTTCTTTGCAACCTGCTTATGCTCTAGTCCCGGGTGCGAACCTTGAGGCCTATGTGCACACGGTGAACAGCATTCCATTGCTGACGCCCGAGCAGGAGCGTGAACTGGCCGAGAGTCTCTATTATGAGCAGGATCTTGAGGCGGCTCGGCAGATGGTGCTCGCCCACCTGCGATTTGTCGTACATATCGCCCGCAGCTATTCCGGCTACGGGCTGGCCCAGGCCGACCTGATCCAGGAAGGCAACGTCGGCCTGATGAAGGCGGTCAAGCGGTTCAACCCGGAAATGGGCGTGCGGCTGGTGTCGTTCGCCGTGCACTGGATCAAGGCGGAAATCCACGAGTTCATCCTGCGCAACTGGCGCATCGTGAAAGTCGCGACCACCAAGGCCCAGCGCAAGCTGTTCTTCAACCTGCGCAGCCAGAAGAAACGCCTGGCCTGGCTGAACAATGAAGAAGTCAATCGCGTGGCGGAAAGCCTGGGCGTAGAGCCCCGCGAAGTGCGCGAGATGGAAAGTCGTCTGACCGGCCATGACATGGCCTTCGACCCGGCCGCCGAAGCCGACGACGACAGCGCTTTCCAATCGCCGGCCAACTACCTGGAAGACCACCGGTACGACCCGGCGCGTCAACTGGAAGACGCCGACTGGAGCGACAACTCCAACACCAACCTGCACGAAGCGTTGGAAGTGCTGGATGCGCGCAGCCGTGACATTCTTTACCAGCGCTGGCTGGCTGAAGAGAAGGCCACGCTGCACGACCTGGCGCAGAAGTATAACGTGTCGGCCGAGCGAATTCGTCAGCTTGAGAAGAGCGCGATGAACAAGCTCAAGGTGTCGATCGCGGCTTGACCCGTGGTACCGGCATGAAAAAACGCCCCGATCAGCGATGATCGGGGCGTTTTTTATGTGTGATGCTGGACTCGATGCGGCCTATTGTGGGAGCGAGCCTGCTCGCGAGTGCGGTGTGTCAGCCTACATTTATGTTTCTGATACCCAGCATGCGCGAGCAGGCTCGCTCCCACAGTGGATCTTCAGCGTTCTTGACTACTGAGCCCACGGCGCGCGACGCGCGCGGTCGAGCTCCAGCAGATAACCATCACCGCCCAACTGGCTCATCTGCTGCCGGATCCAGCTGGCGCGCCGCAGTATATAGGGGCTTGGCCGGCTGGCACTCCAGACCCGCGGGTTGGGCAGTACCGCCGCCAGCAGGCTGGCCTGTTGCCGGGACAAGGTGCCGGCGCCCACTCGGAAGTGATGCCGCGCGGCGGCTTCAGCGCCGAACACGCCGTCGTCCCACTCGACACTGTTGAGGTACACCTCAAGAATCCGTTGCTTGGGCCAGAACACTTCGATCAGCGCGGTGAACCACGCCTCCAGCCCCTTGCGCAGCCAGCTGCGGCCCGACCACAGGAACAGGTTCTTGGAGACTTGCTGGCTGAGGGTACTGGCGCCGCGAATCGAGCCGCCGCGCCCGTTATGGGCAAACGCTGCCTGGATCGCGCCGATGTCGAAGCCCCAGTGCTCGGGAAACTTCTGATCCTCGCCGGCAATCACCGCAATCTTGAGGTTATTGGAGATCTGGTCCCAGGGCTGCCAGTCGCGCTGCAGGTCGATCGGCTCGCCGCCGAACCAGGATTCAATCTTGCGCTCGATCATCAGCGCGGTGAACGGTGGCGGTACCACGCGAAACAGCAGCACCAGCGCAACGCTGCCGACGGCGAACCAGAGCAGGGCTTTAACGAATCGTCGAAACAATGTACGCAGCATAGAGATGGCTTGGCCGAACCCGTCGAGCGGGCCATTATACAGACCCTGTCCCCCGAGTCTGACTGGAGTTCCCATGTTGCGTAGCTTTCTGATGCTGGCGGCTTTTTTCGGTTTCACCGGCGTAGCGCTGGGAGCATTCGCCGCCCATGGTCTGAAAAGCCGTCTGAGCGCTGATTACCTGGCGATTTTCCACACCGGCGTCACCTATCAACTGGTGCACACCCTGGCGCTGTTCGGCGTCGCATTGCTGGCCACGCACATTCCCGGGCGTATCGTCACCTGGGCCGGTATTTCCTTTGTCATCGGTATCCTGTTGTTCTCTGGCAGCCTGTATCTGTTGACGCTCACGGGAATCAGCAAGCTGGGCATCATCACGCCGTTCGGTGGTGTGGCGTTTCTCATCGGCTGGTTGTGCCTGGGGCTGGCCGCCTGGCGGTTGAGCTGACCGGCTGGTCCATTTCATGACGAATGGCTTGGGTCGTCCAGACTGATCGGGCTAGAATGCCAGCCCCTAAAAATGATGGCGGCATCCGGCATGCGCATTCAGTTGAACGGCGAACCCCTTGAACTGCCCGACGGCGAAACCGTCGCGGCCCTGCTGACCCGTCTGGAACTCACCGGACGCCGCGTCGCGGTGGAGCTCAACCTGGATATCGTCCCGCGCAGCCAGCACGCCGACACCATGTTGAACGACGGCGACAGTGTCGAAGTGGTCCACGCCATCGGCGGCGGTTAGTCGCCGCGATTTCGCAGCATTCGCAAGAACCTCACCCCAACAGAGGATTTCCCATGAGCATCGTTCGTAGCGACAAGCCCTTCGTCCTGGCCGGTCGTACTTACCAGTCGCGTCTGCTGGTAGGCACCGGCAAGTACCGCGACATGGAAGAGACCCGCCAGGCCATCGAAGCCTCGGGTGCCGAGATTGTGACCGTCGCCGTGCGTCGGACCAACATTGGCCAGAATCCGGGCGAACCGAACCTGCTGGATATCCTGCCGCCGGATCGCTACACCATCCTGCCGAACACCGCCGGTTGCTTCGACGCCATCGAGGCTGTGCGCACCTGCCGCCTGGCCCGTGAGCTGCTCGACGGTCACAACCTGGTGAAGCTGGAAGTGCTGGCGGACCAGAAAACCCTGTTCCCCAACGTGATCGAAACCCTCAAGGCCGCAGAAACCCTGGTCAAGGAAGGTTTCGACGTGATGGTCTACACCAGCGATGACCCGATCATCGCTCGTCAGCTGGCGGAAATCGGCTGCATCGCGGTCATGCCGCTGGCCGGGCTGATCGGCACGGGCCTGGGGATCTGCAACCCGTACAACCTGCAGATCATCCTTGAAGAAGCGAAGATCCCGGTGCTGGTGGATGCCGGTGTCGGCACCGCCTCCGATGCCACCATTGCCATGGAACTGGGTTGTGAAGCGGTGCTGATGAACTCCGCCATCGCCCACGCCCAGCAGCCGGTGCTGATGGCCGAAGCCATGAAACACGCCATCGTTGCCGGTCGCCTGGCCTACCTGGCCGGGCGCATGCCGAAAAAACTCTATGCCAGCGCATCCTCGCCGCTGGATGGTCTGATCAAGTAAGAGCCATTGATGACTGAATCGAACGACACGCCGGTCCTGCCGGAAGAAGGCGAAGAGCGCCAGCACCGCCGCATCAAGAGTTTCGTGATGCGCGCCGGGCGCATGACTGAAGGCCAGCAACGCGGCCTGGAGCAGGGTGCGCCGTTGTATGTCCTGCCGCTGGCCGACGCGCCGGTGGACTTCGACCAGGTATTCGGCCGCTCGGCGCCACGCTCGCTGGAAATCGGCTTCGGCATGGGCCATTCGCTGCTGGAAATGGCCGCGGCCGCGCCGGACCAGGATTTCATCGGCGTGGAAGTGCACCGTCCGGGTGTTGGCGCGTTGCTCAACGGCGTACTGACTCAAGGTTTGACCAACCTGCGGGTTTACGATTGCGACGCCATCGAAGTGCTCAACCGCTGCGTGGCCGACAACAGTCTCGACCGGCTGATGCTGTTTTTCCCGGACCCGTGGCACAAGAGTCGCCACCACAAGCGCCGGATCGTCCAGGCATCGTTCGCCGAACTGGTGCGCAGCAAGTTGAAGGTCGGCGGTGTGCTGCACATGGCCACCGACTGGGAGCCGTACGCCGAGTACATGCTGGAAGTGATGAACGTCGCCCCGGGTTATCGCAACCTGGCTGAAGACGGCAAGTGCGTGCCGCGCCCAGCTGAACGGCCGATCACCAAGTTCGAGCGCCGTGGCGAACGGCTCGGGCATGGGGTGTGGGATCTGAAGTTCGAGAAGCTGTCTTAAACATCACGCAATAAAAAACTGTGGGAGCGAGCCTGCTCGCGAAGAGGGAGTAGCAGACGATGTTTTGGTCGGCTGACACACCGCTTTCGCGAGCAAGCTCGCTCCCACATTTGTTTTGTGTGATGGCCGAATTCAGCGTCGATCCGCCACGACGCCAATCAGCACCAGCACCACCAGCAACACCGGCGCGAGGCTGTAGTTGTTGAACTGGCTCAAGCCCCGGACGATCCAGGGCGTGGCGTAGATCAGCGCGGCGCCGCTGCCGATCATGCACAGCAGGGCGATCAGCGGGACGCGCAAGGCGCCGGCGATGCTGCCCAGGCGTTGTTCGACCCAGCCCTTGATGTCAGCGCCAAACAACACCAGCAGGCAGCCTACCAGTGCCAGGGAGATTTCCGACAGGTTGCTGCGGCTCCAGCGGGACACGGTGGCGAGCAGGTCGAGTACCAGATCCATTCGATTTCCTTGTTTTGATCAGCTCAGAAATTTTTGCAGCAGGTCGTTGAGAAACAGCTGTCCGCGCTCGGTCGCCGCCAGACGTGACGGTTCGACCTGCAACAACCCGCTTTGTTCGGCTTCGCGCCGGCCTTCGGCCAGGCTTTCCAGGGACAGCCCGGTGCGCTGCGGATACAGCCGCGACGGTACGCCTTCGGTGAGGCGCAGCGCGTTCATCAGGAACTCGAAAGGCAGCTCTTCGTTGGCGAGGCTCTTTTCCCCGGCCAGGAAGCGCTTGGCCGGGTTGAGGTAATCCTTCGGCAAGCGGGTCTTCCAGGTGCGTACGATGCGCCCGTCCGGATGGCTGAGCTTGCCGTGGGCACCGGCACCGATACCGATGAAGTCGCCGAAGCTCCAATAGTTGAGATTATGTCGCGCCGCCCGTCCGGGCTGGGCATAGGCCGAGACTTCGTACTGGGCGTAGCCATGCTCGGCGAGCAGCGCTTGCCCGGCTTCCTGGATGTCCCACAGCGTATCGTCTTCCGGCAAGGTCGGTGGCTGGTTCCAGAACACCGTGTTCGGCTCCAGCGTCAGCTGGTACCAGGACAGGTGGGTTGGCTTCAAGGCGATGGCCTGACGCAGGTCGCTCAAGGCGTCGTCGAGAGACTGGTCGGGCAGCCCATGCATCAGGTCCAGGTTGAAGTTGTCGAACCCTGCTTGACGGGCCATACCCGCGGCGCGCACCGCCTCGTCACCGTTGTGGATCCGCCCCAGGGCCTCGAGCTTGGGCTGTTGGAAGCTCTGGATGCCAATGGACAGGCGATTGATGCCCAACGCCCGGTAGGCGACGAATTTTTCCTGCTCGAACGTGCCGGGGTTGGCTTCCAGGGTGATTTCAATGTCGTGGGCGAACGCTATCCGCGCCTCGACACCCTTGAGCAATCGGCCGAGGGCCCGGGCGCTGAACAAACTCGGGGTGCCGCCACCAAAAAAGATCGAGCTCAACGGCCGGCCATGAACCGCGTGCAGATCCTGGTCGAGGTCGGCCAGCAGAGCGTCGACATACTCCTCTTCCGGCAACTGCGGGCTGGCGGTGTGGGAGTTGAAATCGCAATACGGGCATTTGCGCACGCACCACGGGATGTGGATGTACAGCGCCAGGGGCGGCAGCTCCGGTAGCGGCGCCCGGGGCGTTTGTACACCGCCATGAATCAGCGGTGCGGGAGCGTCGTCGATCATTGCAGGCCCAGGCGTTGACGCAGCAGGGCCATGGCGCGGGCGCGGTGGCTCAGTTGATTTTTTTCGACCGGGCCCAGCGCGGCGCTGGAACAGTTGCGCTCGGGCACCCAGAACAATGGGTCATAGCCAAAGCCGTGCTCGCCGCTGGCCTCGGTGAGGATGCGCCCGTGCCACAAGCCTTCGCAGAGGATCGGCAACGGATCGTCGGCATGACGCACAAGGGCCAGCACGCAAACGAACTGTGCGCCGCGCTCTGCTTCGGGCACGTCCTTGAGCGCTTCGAGCAGCTTGGCGTTGTTTGCCGCATCACCTTTGCCATCGGCGTAACGGGCCGAGTAGATGCCCGGCGCGCCGCCAAGGAAATCAACCGCCAGACCGGAGTCGTCGGCCAGCGCCGGCAGCCCGGAAATGCGCGCGGCATTGCGGGCCTTGAGGATGGCGTTCTCGACGAACGACAGGCCGGTTTCTTCCGGCTCGACCTGGCTGAATTCCCCGATCGAGCGCAGTTGCACCGAGCCGCCGAGCATGGCCTGGAGTTCCTTGAGTTTGCCGGCGTTGTGGCTGGCCAGCACGAGTTGGGTGAGGTTCATCATTGGCCCGGGAACAGTTCCTGGTTGAAGTTGATGGTGTTGATCTTGTCGCCAGTCTGCACCTTGATCTCGAAAGTCCGGGTTTCCTGCTGATCCACCGGATACTGGGCGATGTAGTAGATCGCGCCTGGTTCGGTAACCTGGCGGAAGGTGAGGGTGACGGTCTTGCTGGTCAGGTCCTTCACCGTGCCGCTGACCTGGGCAATCAGTGGCTTGCCACCCTTGAGCACCGAGACATTGATCACGCCCTGGTTCTTACTGCGGATCAGCTCGGCGGCCTTGGCGATGTCGGGTGTCAGGAAGGTTGAATTGAACGTGTTGTAGTGCACGGTCACGTCACCGAACACTTCCTTGCGCTCGGCCTTGATGACGTCGGCAGCCATGGCGCCCACGCTCAGGCAGGTGGTGATTAAGAACAACGCTAGACGTTTCATGTCGTGCTCCTGAAAAAGGCCGGTGCTCACACCGCGACCTTGTGGTCGGCGAGGCCCGGGCTGCTGACCCGATAGATGCCTATTTCACCTAACAGATTAGGCCATAGCTTGCTGGCCCACCCGTGGCGGTGCTGCTGGTCCACCGCCAGGCGATCGATGACCTTGGCCTTGCGTTCGCGGCACAGCTCTTCGAAATCCTCGAAAGTGCAGAAATGGATGTTCGGCGTGTTGTACCAGGTGTACGGCAGGAATTCCGAGACCGGCATCCGCCCCTTGCTCGCAAGGTACCAGCGGCAGCGCCAATGGCCGAAATTGGGGAAGGTGATGATGCACTGGCGGCCGACCCGGAGCATTTCGTCGAGGATCTTGTCCGGGTAATGCACGGCTTGCAGGGCCTGGGTCATGACCACGATGTCGAAGCTGTTGCTGGCGAAGTTGCCCAGGCCCTTGTCCAGGTCCTGCTCGATGACATTGATGCCCTTGGCCACGCACTCGGCGATGTTGTCCGGGTCGTTTTCCAGGCCGTAGCCGCTGACTTGCTTGTTGTCGCGCAGCCAGGTCAGCAGTTCGCCGTTGCCGCAGCCCAGGTCGAGCACGCGGCTGCCGGCGGGGATCCATTCCTGGATGATGTCCAGATCGGCTCTCATGGCGTCCTCACAGCGTAATACGGTTCATGTAGTTGCCGAACGCCTGCAGGTAGCGCGGGATCGGAATCAGAAAGGCGTCGTGGCCCTGGGGCGCGTCGATTTCCAGGTAGCAGACGTCCTTGCGCGCGGCCATCAGCGCGTCCACCAGTTCCCGCGAGCGGGCCGGGGAGAAACGCCAGTCGGTGGTGAACGACATCACGCAGAACCTGGCGGTGGCGTTGGCGAAGGTTTTCGCCAGGTTATCGTCGAAGTTCGCCGCCGGATCGAAGTAGTCCAGCGCCTTGGTCATCAGCAGGTAGGTGTTGGCATCGAAGCGCCCGGAGAACTCCTCGCCCTGATAGCGCAGGTAGCTTTCCACCTGGAACTCGACGCTGTGGAAATCGTAGTTGAGCTTCTCGCTCTTGAGCCCACGGCCGAATTTCTCGCCCATGGAATCGTCGGACAGGTAGGTGATGTGTCCGACCATCCGCGCCAGCATCAGCCCGCGCTTGGGAATCACGCCGTGCTCCTGGAACGAACCGCCGTGGAATTCCGGGTCGGTGAGGATGGCCTGGCGCGCCACTTCGTTGAACGCGATGTTCTGCGCCGACAGTTTGGGCGCCGAGGCGATCGCCAGGCAGTGGCGTACGCGGTCCGGGTAGGTGATGGTCCATTGCAGCGCCTGCATGCCGCCGAGGCTGCCGCCGATCACCGCCGCCCATTGGCCGATACCGAGGCGGTCGGCCAGGCGCGCCTGGCTGTGGACCCAGTCTTCCACGGTCAGCACCGGGAAATCGGCGCCGAACGGCTTGCCGGTGTCCGGGTTGATGCTGCTGGGACCGGTGGAGCCGTTGCAACCACCGAGGTTGTTCAGGCTGACCACGAAGAACTTGTTCGTGTCGATGGGCTTGCCGGGGCCGATGCAACTGTCCCACCAGCCTGGCTTTCGGTCGTCGACGCTGTGGTAGCCGGCGGCGTGGTGGTGCCCCGACAGGGCGTGGCAGATCAGCACGGCATTGCTCGCCGTGGCATTGAGGGTGCCGTAGGTTTCGTAGATCAGGTCATAGGCTGGCAACGAACGACCGCAGGCCAGGGCCAGGGGCTCGCTGAAATGCGCCATTTGCGGCGTCACCAGACCAACGGAATCGGGGGGAAAGGCAGCTGGCATCGACCCTGCTCTCGTTGAAATGAGGCGTAAGTCTAAAGACCGCTGGGGTTAGCGGCAAGCAAAGGGCGGGGCTGATTGTCCGCTGATGCAAACCCTGTGGTGACTGGATCAATCTGTGGCGAGGGAGCTTGCTCCCGCTGGGCCGGGATGGCGCTCCAGCGCGAAGCGGCCCTGAAAGCTGCCTCCCAGGACTGTCTGGACGACGGTGGCGCCTGGTTTGGGGC
>NZ_JBHFJB010000117.1:118435-121843 GCF_057334555.1 Pseudomonas sp. AGC41 | reverse complement strand
CTCCCTCGCCACAGGAAAAGCTGCAGCGTGCTTTAGATCAACACCCGCAAGATCTCCGGCATCATCGTCATCGCCGCCAAATTGTTGATCACCAGCATGTCGATCAGCTTGATCACCATGAACGCCAGGATCGGCGAGATATCCAGGCCGCCGAGGTTCGGCACGATGCGGCGGAACGGCGCCAGGGCGGGCTCGCAGATCTGGTTCACCAGTTCGGCGCCCGGGTTGTGGCTGGCCGGCGCGACCCAGGACAGGATCACACTGATGATCATGGCAAAGAAGAAGATGTTCAGAAACAGCGCGGCGACGCCAATGAGCGACCAGATCAGCAGTTGCAGCGGGTTGCCGGTGGTGCCGTAGGTCAGCAGCAGGGTCAGGGCCATCAGCGCCAGTTGCACGAGGATCGCCAGCACCAGCGACGACATGTCCAGGCCGAACAGGCTCGGGATGATCCGGCGCAGGGGCTTGAGCAGCGGTTGGGTCGCCTTGACGACGAACTGGCACAGCGGGTTGTAGAAGTTGGCGCGCACCAGTTGCAGCACGAAGCGCATCAGCACGATCAGCAGGTACAGGCTGCCGAGGGTTTGCAGGACGTAGACCGCTGCAGTGTTCAATCCAATCATGAATGGCTCCTTATTGGCCCAGTTGTTCGGCCATTTCGGCCGAGCGGTGCGCGGCGGCGCCGAGTGCTTTTTCCACCAGGGCTTCGAAGCCCCCGGCCTGGAATGATTTGATGGCCGCTTCGGTGGTGCCGGCCGGCGAGGTCACGCGGCGACGCAATTCCGCTGCATCGACATCGCTGGACACCGCCATGTGAGCGGCGCCGAGAGCAGTCTGCAAGGTCAGTTGGGCGGCGATCTCGCGGCTCAGACCGAGTTTTTCTCCGGCGGCGGTCATGGCTTCGATCAGCAGGAAGAAATACGCCGGGCCCGAGCCGGAGACTGCGGTGACCGCGTCCAGTTGCTGCTCGGTGTCCAGCCACAGCGCCAGGCCCACGGCTGACAGCAGCTCTTCAGCCTGCTGGCGTTGTTCGGCGCTCACCTGTGCGGTGGCGAACAGACCGCTGACGCCCTGGCGCAACAGCGCCGGGGTGTTGGGCATGCAGCGCACGATCGGCTGGGCGCCGAGCCAGCTGTTCATGCTGGCGCAGGTAATGCCGGCGGCAATCGACACCACCAACTGATGAGGCTTGAGGTGCGGGCGAAGTGCCTCGCACACGGACTTCATCGCTTGCGGCTTGACGGCCAGCACGATGACGTCCACACCCTCGATGGCCTGGGCGTTGTCGGCGAAGGTTTCGACGCCGTGCTCGGCGCTCACCCGCTTGCGGGTCTCTTCACCCGGATCGCTGGCGCGGATCATGGATGCGTCCAGGCCCTTGGCCCGCAGGCCGCCGATCAGGCTGGCGGCCATGTTGCCGGCGCCGATGAAGGCAATACGCGTGTTGCTCATGACAGGTCCTTATAAAGAGATGAGTGAGTCAGCTGGGCGCTTGGCCGTAGTCACGCGCTCCAAACAGCGCTGTGCCGATGCGCACCCAGGTGGCGCCTTGGGCAATGGCGGATTCAAGGTCATGGCTCATGCCCATGGACAACGTGTCCAGCGGCAGGTCCAGGCTGGCTTGCAGCTGTTGAACGGTTGCGAAGGCTGCATCCTGTTCGGCGCGATCGTCGGTCGGTTCGGGAATCGCCATCAACCCACGCAACTTGAGATGAGGCAGCGTGCTGATGGCATTAGCGAGGGCGGGCAGGTCCGCTGGCGTGCAGCCGGACTTGCTGGCTTCACCGCTGACGTTGACCTGGATGCAGATGTTCAGCTGCGGCAGGTCGGCCGGGCGCTGCTCGGACAGGCGTTGGGCAATTTTCAGGCGATCCACGGAGTGCACCCAGTCGAAATGTTCGGCGATAGCGCGCGTCTTGTTCGATTGAATGGGGCCGATGAAGTGCCAGATCAAGGGCAGGTCGGTCAGTTCGGCCTGCTTGCCCAGCGCTTCCTGCAGGTAGTTCTCGCCGAAATCCCGCAGGCCTGCGGCATGGGCTTCGCGCAGGGCCTGGGCCGGCTTGGTCTTGCTCACCGCCAGCAGCTGGACGCTGTGTCCCGGGCGCTGGGCGGCCTGCTCCGCGGCATGGATGCGCGATCTAACCTGAGCAATGTTGTCTGCTATGGTGGTCATAAAGAGAGGCCAGCGGTCTGAGGTTCGCGGCATTCTACTGGAATTGAGGAGCGCTATGGATATCACTGAATTGCTGGCGTTCAGCGCCAAACAAGGGGCGTCGGACCTGCACCTGTCCGCCGGGCTGCCGCCGATGATCCGCGTGGACGGCGATGTACGGCGGATCAACCTGCCGGCGCTGGACCACAAGCAGGTTCATGAACTGATCTACGACATCATGAACGACCGCCAACGAGTGGATTACGAGAAGTTTCTGGAAACCGATTTTTCCTTCGATGTACCCGGTGTGGCGCGATTTCGGGTCAATGCCTTCAACCATAATCGGGGCGCGGGTGCGGTGTTCCGGACCATCCCTTCAAAAGTCCTGACCATGGAAGACCTGGGAATGGGCGAGGTGTTTCGCAAGATCACCGAGGCTCCTCGCGGACTGGTGTTGGTAACCGGGCCGACCGGTTCAGGCAAGTCCACCACCCTGGCGGCCATGATCGACTATCTGAACAGCCACAAGCACCATCACATCCTCACCATCGAAGACCCCATCGAATTCGTGCATGAACCGCGCAAGTGCCTGATCAACCAGCGTGAGGTGCACCGCGATACCCAGGGTTTCTCCACGGCCCTGCGCTCGGCCCTGCGGGAGGACCCGGACGTGATCCTGGTGGGAGAGATGCGCGACCTGGAGACCATTCGCCTGGCGTTGACCGCCGCCGAAACCGGGCATTTGGTGTTCGGCACCCTGCACACCACGTCGGCGGCCAAGACGATTGACCGGGTAGTCGACGTGTTTCCGGGCGATGAGAAGTCGATGGTCCGCTCGATGCTATCGGAGTCGCTGCAGGCGGTGATTTCCCAGACGCTGGTCAAGAAGATTGGTGGCGGCCGCATCGCGGCGCACGAGATCATGCTGGGAACTTCGGCGATCCGGAACCTGATCCGCGAAGACAAGATCGCGCAGATGTATTCATCGATCCAGACCGGCGGCTCGCTGGGGATGCAGACGCTGGACATGTGCCTGAAGGATCTGGTCAGCAAGGGGCTGATCAGCCGCGAGCACGCGCGGGAGCGGGCGCGGACGCCGGATAATTTTTAGACAGGGATGTGCCGCTTCTGTGGCGAGGGAGCTTGCTCCCGCTGGGCCGCGCAGCGGACCCAAAATGATTGGACCCACACAAATCATCGGTCTGTTTGGGGCGGCTGCGCCACCCGGCGGGAGCAAGCTCCCTCGCCACAGAGGC
>NZ_JBHFJB010000117.1:116686-118412 GCF_057334555.1 Pseudomonas sp. AGC41 | reverse complement strand
ACAGAGGCCGGTAATCAGCGCTGAACCACGCGCATCGCCCCCGGCTCTTTCGGCAGCACGCGCTTGGCAACCACGTAATGGGTGTTCCAGTACGGCTTGTTCAGGGTGTCAATGGTCACCGATTTGCCTCGGCGCGGGGCGTGGATGAAGCGGTCGTTGCCCAGGTAGATAGCCACATGGTTGACCCGGCGGCTCTTGAGCTTGAAGAAAATCAGGTCGCCGGGCTTCAAGTCCTTGCGCTCGACTTTCTCGCCGTGGCCGGCCGCCATTGCATTGGACGTGCGCGGCAAGTCAAAGGAGGAGTCGTTGAAGGCGTATTTCACCAGACCACTGCAATCGAAACCTTTACTTGGGCTGCTGCCGCCCCAACGGTAAGGTGTGCCGAGTACATTTACGGCGCGGCTCAGCACATTGCTGGTCGTCTTGGTCGCCATGGGTGGCACCAGCCGGCTGTGAGCGTTACTCACACGCTGGACGCTTTGCCTGTTTTTGCTCGACGGAGCAGAAACGTGGGATTTGGGCGTATAGCCGTTGATGTTCGGAAGACGTTGCTCACGATTGGTGGCGTGGGCGGCCAGTGGCAATAATAGGCAAATGGTCAGCCATGTCTTGAAAAATGGACGCATTAGGCAGGGCTCATAAAGGTTAGCGCGCAACTTTATAACAGCTTTTTTCGCCTTCCCGAGGCCGTTTGTCGATCCGGAACCCCGCTCAAACCCGGCGTAATTGCGACAATTTGACCGGATCGTCCGACAGAGCCCCCGTATTCCGGGCGTTTCCCCGGCGTGAGTCGCTCAGGACCGCTTGTCGGCAAGACACATAAAAGTCACAAAAGATCCGAACAAATTTTTCTATCGAGGCAAAAGAGGCCATTCATGAACAGCTATCAGCAGGGCGCAGTCCGCGATACCCACAGTAAAGTCATCGGGTATCTGCTATGGATTCTCGGTTTCACTGGCGCTCACCGTTTCTATTACGGCAAGCCGGTCACCGGCACGATCTGGTTTTTCACGTTCGGGCTGCTGGGCATCGGTTGGTTGATCGACCTGTTCCTGATCCCGGCCATGGACCGCGAAGCCGACCTGCGCTTCACCCCCGGGCCGATCGAGTACAGCGTCGCGTGGATTCTGCTGACGTTTCTCGGGGTGTTGGGTGTGCATCGCATGTATCAAGGGAAGTGGCTCAGCGGGATCATCTACCTGCTGACTGGCGGGGTGTTTTTCCTGGGTGTGCTGTATGACTTCTGGACGCTGAACGATCAGGTGTCGATTCGTAATGCGCAGAAGCGGGGGGCTTTCCAGTAAGCCAGTCGGATCGAGGTGCCTGCATCCGCGAGCAGGCTCGCTCCCACATTGGATCGAGGTGTCCACGGATCATGTGTTCACTGAAGATCCCTGTGGGAGCGAGCCTGCTCGCGAAAAGGGCGACGCGGTTTGTCAGGCCTGGTGGGTAATCCGCCCATCCATCAAGGTGTAGCGCACCACGCCCGGCAGGCTGTGGCCGAGGAATGGGCAGTTGTCGCCCTTGGAGCGCCACGCTTCGCCGGCCACGGTGGAGGCAGCCGGGTCGAACAGCACCAGGTCCGCCGCCGCGCCCACCGCCAGTTTCCCGGCTGGCAGTTGCAGCGCCTGGGCCGGGCCGGCGCTCAGGCGTGCGAGCAGAGTCGGCAGGTCCAGCAAACCGTCTTCCACCAGCGTCAAGGCCAGCGGCAGCAGCAGCTCAACGC
>NZ_JBHFJB010000117.1:113010-116666 GCF_057334555.1 Pseudomonas sp. AGC41 | reverse complement strand
GCTGATGCCCGGCTCGGTGGCGCCGAACGGTGCCAGCTTGGCATCGCGCTCGTGGGGTTGGTGATGGCTGGAAATGGCCGAGATCACCCCGGACTTCACCGCCTCGCGCAAGCCGTCGCGGTCGGCGCGGGTGCGCAGCGGCGGCTGGACGTGATAGACACTGTTGAAATCGATCAGCGCTTCGTCGGTCAGGATCAGCTGATACAGCGCCACATCGGCGGTCACCGGCAAGCCTCGGGCCTGGGCCTGGGCGATCAGCGCGGCGCCTCGGGCACTGGTCAGTTGGCTGAAGTGCGCGCGTACACCGCTCTGCTCGACCAACAGCAGGTCCCGGGCCAGGGCCACGGTCTCGGCGGTTTCCGGGATGCCCGGCAAGCCGAGGAAACTGGCGGTCGGGCCTTCATGGGCCAGGCCACCTTCAGCGAGGTCGTGGTCCTGGGAGTTGAAGATCACCGTCAGGCCGAAAGTCGCCGCGTATTCGAGGGCGCGGCACAGGGTCCGGGTATTGCGGAAACTGTTGAGGCCGTTGCCGAACGCCACGCAACCGGCATCACGCAGGGCGATGAGTTCGGCCAGTTGTTCGCCTTCCAGGCCTTTGCTCAGTGCGCCAATCGGGAAGACCTTGGTGTTGCCGGCCTCGCGGGCGCGGTCGAGGATCAGCTCGGCCACGGCCGAGGTGTCCAGTACCGGTTTGGTCTGCGGCGGGCAGCACAGGCTGGTGACGCCACCGGCAGCGGCGGCGCGGGTTTCGCTGACGATGCTGCCTTTGCGGCTGTAGCCCGGCTCGCGCAGGGCAACGTTCAGGTCCACCAGGCCGGGCGCGGCCACCAGGCCTTGGGCGTCGAGGACCTCGGCTGCCACGAAGCCTGTCGGTGCGGCGCCGAGGGCGACGATCTTGCAGGCATCGATATGAATGTCAGTCACTTGATCCAGGCCGCTGGCCGGATCGATCACGCGTGCGCCGAGAATGCTGAGCTTCACTGGGCGTTCTCCTGGTCGAATTGGCGCTGGGCCGTTTGCCCGCTCATGGCCATGGACAGCACGGCCATGCGGATGGCGATGCCGTAGGTCACCTGGTTGAGGATCACCGAATGCGGCCCGTCGGCCACCGCCGACTCGATCTCCACGCCGCGATTGATCGGCCCCGGGTGCATGACGATGGCGTCCGGCTTGGCGCCGGCCAGGCGCGCGGTGGTCAGGCCGAACAGACGGTAGAACTCGCCTTCGCTGGGCAGCAGGCCGCCGGTCATGCGTTCGCGTTGCAGGCGCAGCATGATCACCACGTCGACATCCTTCAGGCCTTCGGTCATGTCGGTGTAGACCTTCACGCCGTATTGCTCGACGCCGATGGGCAGCAGGGTTTTCGGCGCGATCACGCGGATGTCCGGACAGCCGAGGGTCTTCAGCGCGAGCATGTTCGAGCGAGCCACCCGCGAGTGCAGGATGTCGCCGACGATGGCCACCGACAGGTTTTCGAAGCTGCCCTTGTGCCGACGGATGGTCAACATGTCGAGCATGCCCTGGGTCGGGTGTGCGTGGCGGCCGTCGCCGCCGTTGATGATCGCCACTTGCGGGCACACGTGTTCGGCAATGAAGTGCGCCGCGCCGGAGTCGCCGTGGCGCACGACGAACATATCGGCGGCCATGGCTTCGAGGTTGCGCAGGGTGTCGAGCAGGGTTTCGCCCTTGCTCGCCGAAGATGTCGACACGTTCAAGGTAATCACGTCCGCCGACAGCCGCTGGGCCGCCAGTTCGAAGGTGGTGCGGGTGCGGGTGGAGTTTTCGAAGAACACATTGCACACGGTCTTGCCGCGCAGCAGCGGGACTTTTTTCACCGCCCGGGCGCCGACTTCAAGGAACGAGTCGGCAGTGTCGAGGATTTCTGTCAGCAGCTCGCGGCGCAGGCCGTCGAGGGACAGGAAGTGCCGCAGCTGGCCCTGATCGTTGAGCTGCAGCGGGCGCTTGGTTTCGAGAGGCGTCATCGCGATGGACTCTGGCAAGGGCAGTTAAAGGGCGAGGTCTTGCAGTTCGAGTTGCAGCGGCGCCGGGCCGGAAAGCTTGACCCGTTCATGGGCCGCCAGCGCCAGCGTCGCGCCGACCACGTCAGGGCGGATCGGCAATTCGGCGGCGTCCAGGTCGAGCAGGCAGACCAGCGTCACGCTGGCCGGGCGACCGTAGTCGAACAATTCATTCATGGCGGCGCGGATGGTCCGCCCGCTCATCAGCACGTCGTCGATCAGTACCAGGTGCTGGCCTTCGATCTCGAACGGCAGCGCCGAAGGGCGTACTTGCGGGTGCAGGCCGTTCTGGCTGAAGTCGTCGCGGTAGAACGACACGTCCAGGGTGCCCAGCGGCGAGTCGCTGCCCAGTTGATCGAGCAAGGCCTGGGCAACCCAGACGCCGCCAGTGCGAATGCCGATGTAGCGCGGTTCGCTGATGCCGCGTTGTTCCAGGTGCGCCGTGAGACGGATCGCCATCTGGCTGATCAGTTCGGCAGGATTGGGCAGGCTCATGCTGGCTCCTTCAGGTTTGCGGGTCGGTGCTCATGACTCGGCTTGTCGCTAGAAGAAAGCGCCTTGGCGGCGCTTTCAAAATTCAGGTTTCGAACAGGGCGCCGTTGGCATCGAGCCAACCTTGCAGCAGCAGGGCGGCGGCGATGGCGTCCACCGGATTGTCGCGGTAACTGCCTTTCTGCCCGCCGCGCACCAGGCGCTCGCCCTTGGCCTCGAAGGTGGTCAGGCGCTCGTCATGGGTATAGAAGGGCAGATTGAAACGGCCATTGAGCCGGCGGGCGAATTTTTCCGCGCGCAGGCACATGTCGCTGGGCGTGCCGTCCATGTTCAACGGCAGGCCGACCACCACGGCGTCGGGTTTCCATTCCTTGATCAGCGCTTCGACCTGGTTCCAGTCCGGAACGCCGTTCTGCGCTTTTAATGTGCACAGCTCGCGGGCCTGGCCGGTAATGACCTGGCCGACCGCGACGCCGATCTGTTTGGTGCCGTAATCAAAGCCCAGCAGCAGGCGCAGGGCCATCAGGCGTGGCCCGCCTGGCTGGTAAGCAGGCCGAGGTTCACGCCCAATCGGCTGGCCGCCGCTTCCAGGCGCAACTCGCTGCTGGTGTTGAACAGGATGTCGGCGTCGAACGGGCACGTCAGCCAGGCGTTGTCGGCCAGCTCGGCTTCCAGCTGTCCGGGTTCCCAACCGGCATAGCCCAGGGCGATCAGGCTTTTTTCCGGGCCGACGCCGTCGGCGATGGCAAACAGCACGTCCTGGGAAGTAGACAGCGACACGCCGTTCAGATCAACGGTGGCCTGGAATTTGGGGCCCGACGGATGGAGCACGAAACCGCGATCGGTCTGCACCGGGCCGCCGATGAAAATCGGCACGTGCTGGCACAGGAGTGGCGGTGCGACCTCGGGCCGCAGCTGCTCAAGGATATCCGCCAGGTTCAGCTCCTGCGGGCGGTTTACCACCAATCCCATGGCCCCATTGGCCGTGTGCTCGACGATGTAGGTCAAGGTATGGGCAAAGTTCGGATCGGCCATGTGCGGCATGGCAATCAGGAAGTGATGCTTGAGGTAGGTGGGGCTGACGTTTTTCATAGGCGCTAGTGTGGCGGCGCATGGCCGAACTGACAAGCCGGGGATGTGCTGCAA
>NZ_JBHFJB010000117.1:109315-112972 GCF_057334555.1 Pseudomonas sp. AGC41 | reverse complement strand
GTGTATCAGTCGCCATCCATGCCGAATGACCAATGGCTTTCGCGAGCAGGCTCGCTCCCACAGGATATTGATACTGTCTCCTGAAGTCAGTTACTGGACAGCCGATCACCTCGGGCAAACTTCCAGGTGCGGATGATTTCCAGGCGATCGATGTCCGACAGGTCCCCGGTGAACGGCGCGAACGGCGCGGCCAGGCGCACGATCCGCTGGGCGGCCTGGTCGAGCAGCGGCTGGCCGGAGGACTCAAGCACCAGCACCTCATACAGCGAGCCGTCGCGGTTGATCGAAACCATCAGCCGCAAATTGCCGTAGATCTGTTTGCGCCGGGCTTCCTCGGGGTAGTTCAGGTTGCCGATGCGCTCGACTTTCTTGCGCCACTCGTCCTTGTACCAGGCACCCTTGTCGCGCATGGTCGACGCGGCGCTCAGGCGGTGGATGCGCGGGCGCTTGGCGTACAACTGCTGTTCCTGGGCCAGTTCGGCCTCCAGGCTGGCGATGTCGCTGGACAGCTGAGAGCTGTCGAAAGTCGGTTCCGGCGCCTTGGGCTTGGGATCAGGCTTGACCTCTTCCTTGACCGGGGCCTTTTTCGGCTTCGGCGCGGTAGTGGTCACGGCGGCCTTGGGCGCGGTTTCCTGAACCTCTGGCTTGGCGGCCGGCGGTGGGGTGATCTTCTGGACCTTGTTGTCCTGGAACGGCGCGATTTCGGTCGTCTTGGGGATCGCTTTGTTTTCCAGGGTGCCGCTGCCCTGCTGGTTTTCCTGAGCAAGGAAATCGGCCTTCTGGGGCTTGGTTTCGCTCTTGAAGGTCGCCAGGGTGATCTCCAGGGTCTGGCTGATCTGCTTGGGTTCGACCGTGGCAAACCCGACGCCCAGCAGCACCGCCAGGTGGATCAGTGCCGCCAGGAACAGCGTAAAACCGAGGCGATCAGCCGGGCGCACGCCACGATGGGCGAGCTCTTGGGGCAGATCGGACGGGAGTGTCATGACAAGGAAACCAGCATCACGTTTTTTCAGGCCGGGCATGATAACGCAATGTGGGTTTCCTTCATCAGGATCTGGATCAACGCGCCTTGAGCTTCTGATCGATGGCATCCATCAGCATCCCGCCGATGTCCGTGCCAAAGGCATTGTCGATCTCGCGGATGCAGGTCGGGCTGGTGACGTTGATTTCCGTCAGGTGCTCGCCGATCACGTCCAGGCCGACGAACAGCAGGCCTTTCTCGCGTAGCGTCGGGCCGACCTGGGCGGCGATCCAGCGGTCCTTGTCGGTCAACGGGCGGGCTTCGCCACGGCCGCCAGCCGCCAGGTTGCCACGGGTTTCACCGGCCGCCGGGATGCGCGCCAGGCAATAGTCCACCGGTTCGCCGTCGATCATCAGGATGCGCTTGTCGCCATCGACGATGGCCGGCAGGTAACCCTGGATCATGATCTGCTGCTTGCCGTGCAGGGTCAGGGTTTCAAGAATCACCGACAGGTTCGGATGGCCGGCGGTGTGACGGAAGATCGACGAACCGCCCATGCCGTCCAGCGGCTTGAGGATCACGTCGCCGTGGTGCTCGGCGAACTCGCGCAGCACGTCCGGACGACGGCTGACGATGGTCGGCGGCGTGCACTGCGGGAACAGCGTGGCGAACAGCTTCTCGTTGCAGTCGCGCAGGCTCTGGGGCTTGTTGACCACCAACACGCCGGCGCTTTCGGCCTGCTCCAGCAGGTAGGTGGAGTAAACGAACTCCATGTCGAACGGCGGATCCTTGCGCATCAGGATCACGTCCAGGTCGCTCAGCAGCGCGTCGCTTTCCGCGCCCAGTTCGAACCACTTCTCGGGATTGGCGAAGACCTTCAGCGGCTTCATCCGCGCGCGCGCCTGGCCCTCGGCCTGGTAAAGGTCGCGCTGTTCCATGTAGAACAGCTCCCAGCCGCGCTTCTGAGCGGCCAGCAGCATGGCCAGCGAGCTATCCTTCTTATAGGAAATGCTGGCGATTGGGTCCATGACAATGCCGACGCGTACGCTCATGGCTTGGTTCCTCGAAAATGGGGTGGGCACGAATGGCTTGAAAAAGTGGCGTCAGAGTGGCGCCCCGAAGTTTGGCGGTCAAGGAAAAACCGCCGTGCCGAGCGGCTGATAGATCGGCGATGGAGACTGTGCTAAAAAGGCTGCCATGTGACGTGCGGGCCTTGAACATCAAGGGTTTGCGCTGTCGATCACACTTACGCGTTAAAAACCGGTTTGCAGTGGCAATGGCAGAGCATCTCACGCAGCAGCAACCCAGCGCCTTGAAGGTCATGGTTATCGACGACTCGAAGACCATTCGCCGCACCGCCGAGACCTTGCTGCGCAACGTTGGCTGCGAGGTCATCACCGCGGTCGACGGCTTCGACGCCATGGCCAAGATCGTCGACCACCATCCGGGCATCATCTTTGTCGACATCATGATGCCGCGCCTGGACGGTTACCAGACCTGTGCCCTGATCAAGAACAACAGCGCCTTCAAGGCGACGCCGGTGATCATGCTGTCGTCCCGCGACGGTCTGTTCGACAAGGCCAAGGGGCGCATCGTCGGCTCCGATCAGTTTCTGACCAAGCCTTTCAGCAAGGAAGAATTGCTGGGCGCGATACAAGCCCATGTCCCGGGGTTTGCCGCTGTCCAGCCGCACCAGGCACATTAATGACGCTCGGCCTTCGGCCTGGGGTCTACAGAAGAAATGGGGAACACCATGGCACGAGTTCTGATCGTCGATGATTCGCCGACCGAAATGTACAAATTGACCGGCATGCTGGAAAAACACGGCCATCAGGTCTTGAAGGCCGAGAATGGCGCCGACGGCGTAGCCCTGGCCCGCCAGGAAAAGCCCGACGCGGTGCTGATGGACATCGTCATGCCCGGTCTCAACGGGTTCCAGGCCACGCGCCAGCTGACCAAGGACCCGGACACGGGCCATATCCCGGTCATCATCATCACCACCAAGGACCAGGAAACCGACAAGGTCTGGGGGACCCGCCAAGGGGCGAAGGACTACCTGACCAAGCCGGTGGACGAAGAAACCCTGATCGCGACCTTGAACAAAGTACTGGCGGGTTGAACGCGCGGCCATGAGCCACTCCCTGACCGCATTCGAACTGTTGTTGCAGATCGATCGGCGCTGTCGGCTGCTGGGCGCGGACCTGCCGTCCCAGCCAACCCATCGCGACAGCTGGAGCGGGATCGGCTTTCGTCTCGGCGAGCATTGGTACGTGGCGCCCATGGGCGAGGTCAGCGAAGTGCTGCATGAGCCGCGCCATACGGCGTTGCCCGGGGTCAAGCCATGGGTGCGCGGAGTGGCTAACCTGCGCGGACGTTTATTGCCGCTGATGGACCTGTGCGGTTTCTTCGGTCATGAACTGTCCAGTGTGCGCAAGCAGCGGCGGGTGCTGGTGGTCGATAACGAAGAAGTCTTCGCCGGCTTGCTGGTGGACGAAGTCCTCGGGCTGCAGCATTTCGCCCAGGGCAGCCTGGAACCGGTTTCGCCGGGCCACCTCGATGGCCCGGAATCGGCCTTCGTCCAGGGCCGTTTTCCTGGCGATCGACAGTGGCAAGTGTTCAGCCCGTTTGCCTTGACGCGTTCGCCAGGGTTCATGGATGTCGCGGTTTGACAGAATGCAGCGCAGCCCCTGTGGGAG
>NZ_JBHFJB010000117.1:92700-109295 GCF_057334555.1 Pseudomonas sp. AGC41 | reverse complement strand
CCACAGGAGGGCTGTGGTGAGAAGCCGGATTGAGCAGGACAGGCGAGTACCGATGATCAAAGCAAAAACAGGCAAGCCTCTGGAAGCGTCGCGCAGTCGGTCGCAGATCATCGTGCTGTTCGTCGCGCTGATTGTCTTCATCATGCTGTTGTTCGCCAACTTCGCGTACCTCAATACCCAGTCCACCTATGACAAACAGTACATCGGCCATGCCGGTGAGCTGCGGGTGCTGTCCCAGCGCATCGCCAAGAACGCCACCGAAGCCGCGGCCGGCAAGGCCGCCGCGTTCAAGTTGCTGAGTGATGCGCGCAACGATTTTGCCCAGCGTTGGGGATACCTGAAGCAAGGCGACCCGGTGACCGGCCTGCCTCCGGCGCCCGCCACCCTGCGCCCGCAGATGCGCGCGGTGCAACTGGACTGGGAGCGCCTGCTGAAGAATACCGATGCGATTCTCTCCAGCGAGCAGACCGTCCTGTCGCTGCATCAGGTGGCCGCGACCCTGGCTGAAACCGTGCCGCAACTGCAGGTCGAATACGAAAAAGTCGTCGAGACCCTCCTTCAGCGCGGTGCCCCGGCTGGCCAGGTCGCCATGGCCCAGCGCCAATCACTGCTGGCCGAGCGGATTCTCGGCGCGGTGAATACGGTATTGGCCGGCGATGAGAACGCCAGCCAGGCGGCCGACACCTTTGGCCGCGACGCCGCGCGTTTCGGCCAGGTGCTCAATGGCATGCTGCAAGGCGACCCGACCTTGAAGATTTCCCAGGTCCAGGATCGCGACGCCAGGGCGCGGCTGACGGAAATCAGCGAGCTGTTCGAATTCGTCTCGGGCTCGGTGGACGAAATCCTCGAGACCTCACCGGAGCTGTTCAAGGTCCGCGAGTCGGCGGGCAACATCTTCAATCTGTCGCAGACCCTGCTCGACGAAGCCTCTCACCTGGCCACAGCTTTCGAGAACCTGGCCGGTGGCCGTTCCGTCAACAGCATCGGCGGGTATGTGCTGGGCTTGCTGGCACTGATGTCGATCATCCTCATCGGCCTGGTGATGGTGCGTGAAACCAACCGCCAATTGCGCGAAACAGCGCAAAAGAACGAGCGCAACCAGAACGCTATCATGCGCCTACTGGACGAAATCGAGGACCTGGCCGATGGCGACCTGACCGTCACCGCCTCGGTCACCGAGGATTTCACCGGGACCATCGCCGATTCCATCAACTATTCGGTGGACCAGCTGCGCGATCTGGTGGCGACCATCAACCTCACAGCCGGTCAGGTGGCCGCCGCCGTGCAGGAAACCCAGGCCACGGCGATGCATCTGGCCCAGGCGTCGGAACACCAGGCCCAGCAAATTTCCGAAGCTTCGACTTCAATCAATGAAATGGCCCAGTCCATCGACCAGGTATCGGCCAATGCGGCCGAGTCGTCGGCGGTAGCCGAGCGTTCCGTGGAAATCGCCAACAAGGGCAACGAGGTGGTGCACAACACCATTCATGGCATGGACAACATTCGCGAACAGATCCAGGACACCGCCAAGCGCATCAAGCGCCTCGGTGAGTCGTCACAGGAAATCGGCGATATTGTCAGCCTGATCGACGACATCGCCGACCAGACCAACATCCTTGCGCTCAACGCGGCGATCCAGGCGTCCATGGCAGGCGATGCCGGCCGGGGTTTTGCGGTGGTGGCCGACGAAGTGCAGCGCTTGGCCGAGCGTTCCTCGGCGGCCACCCGGCAGATCGAGACGCTGGTGCGGGCGATCCAGGCCGACACCAACGAAGCGGTGATCTCCATGGAGCAGACCACCACCGAGGTGGTGCGCGGTGCCCGACTGGCCCAGGATGCCGGCGTCGCCCTGGAGGAAATCGAGGGCGTTTCCAAGACCCTGGCAGCGCTGATCCAGAGCATCTCCAACGCGGCGCAGCAACAGACCACCTCGGCGGGACAGATTTCGCTGACCATGAACGTGATCCAGCAGATCACCAGCCAGACCTCGTCCGGTTCCACCGCCACGGCGGAGAGCATTGGCAACCTGGCGAAAATGGCCAGCCAACTGCGTCGCTCGGTGTCCGGGTTTACCTTGCCCGCGGCTCCTTTGGCGGATGAGGACAAGGTGTGACTATTGAGAAGGTTATGTGGCGGGGCAGCTTTTGTGGGGGGGGGGGGGGGGGGGGCTTGAGTGCGCAGCGCTCACAGGATCTTCGGGGCCGCTGCGCAGCCCAGCGGGAGCAAGCTCCCTCGCCACAAGGGCTGGCGCGCTGCATATGATTTGGAGTGGTTATGGGTGATCGGCACGACTACGTGGCCCTGGAATGGGTCAAGGGCGAAATTGCCGAAACGCTGAAGCAGGCCCACCTGGCCCTCAATCGCCTGGTGGACGACCCCCAGGCGTCGGATGCGCTTGCCCAATGCCTGGCCTGCATTCACCAGGTCCATGGCGGCCTGCAGATGATCGAGTTCTACGGCGCGGCGTTGCTGGCCGAGGAAATGGAGCAACTGTGCAGCGCGCTGCGGGACAACCGCATCGCCCACCGCGAGGAGGCGACCAGCCTGCTGCGCCAGGCCCTGGGCCAGTTGCCGGTCTACCTTGAGCGCGTGCAGAGCGCTCGTCGCGACCTGCCGCTGGCGGTGCTGCCCTTGCTCAACGATCTGCGCAGTGCGCGGGGCGAGAGCCTGTTGTTGGAGACCAGCCTGTTCAGCCCGGAACTGCCCACTATCGCGCCGCTGGGCGAGGACGCCTTGAAGCGGCTCGCGCCGGCAGACCTGCCGAACACCCTGCGCAAGTTGCGCCAGACCCTGCAGGTGGCCCTGGTGGGACTGTTGCGCGAGCAGGACGACGCGACTCACCTCGGTTACCTGGCCAAAGTCTTTCAGCGCCTTGAAGCGCTTTGCGCCGCAGCGCCCCTCAATGCGTTGTGGCAAGTCGCCTCGGCGCTGGTCGAAGGCATGCGCGAGGGGCGTATCGCCAACAGCCCGGCGCTGCGCAGCCTGTTCAAGGATGCTGACAAGGAACTCAAGCGCTTGCTGGAACAAGGCATGCCCGGCATCAACCAAGCGGCCCCGCCACACCTGCTCAAGAGTCTGTTGTTCTATATTGCCAAGGCCGAACATCCCAGCGGGCAGATGCAGATCATGAAAGAACGCTACTCACTGGACGACGCGCTGCCCGACAGCGCCACGGTCGCCGAAGAACGCGCGCGCCTGGCCGGGCCCGACCGCGATGCCATGCGCTCGGTGCTGGCAGCGCTCTGCGAGGAGTTGGTGCGGGTCAAGGAGCGCCTGGACCTGTTCGTGCGCAGCGACCGCCAGCATGCCTCGGAGCTGGACAGCCTGCTGGCGCCCCTGCGGCAGATTGCCGACACCTTGGCGGTGCTGGGGTTCGGCCAGCCGCGCAAGGTCATCATCGACCAGTTGGCCGTCGTACTGAGCCTCGCCCAGGGCCAGCGCGAGCCTGATGACGCGACGCTGATGGATGTCGCCGGGGCCTTGCTCTACGTCGAGGCGACCCTGGCCGGAATGGTCGGCACCGTCGAGCCTGAAAGCCGCGAAGACAATCGCCTGCCGACGACCGACCTGACCCAGATCCATCAGATCGTCATCAAGGAAGCCCATACCTGCCTGCAACAGGCCAAGGACATGATCGTCGACTACATCGACGCACACTGGAACAGCGCGCAGCTTGAGCCATTGCCGGCCTTGCTGACCCAGGTCCGCGGCGCGCTGGCGATGATTCCCCTGAGCCGCGCCGCCCGCCTGGTGGAGGCGTGCAACGATTTCATCCGTGAGCATCTGCTGCTCGAACCCGCGCAGCCGGGGTGGGAAGCACTCGACCACCTGGCCGATGTGATTACCGGCCTGGAATATTACCTGGAGCGTTTGAGCGAAGACCCGCTGATGCCTGCCGAAAATCTGCTCGACGGCGTGGAGCGGAGCCTGGGCGCCCTCGGCTATTTTCCCGACGAAGCCCGTGTGCCTCTGCTTGATGACCGGCTGAGCCCGAACGAGGCCCAGGTCATGCAGGACTTGCAGGAGCTGGACGACCCGCAGACCGTGCAATCCCTCGCTGATGTTCTGGCCAGCCCGGTCTCGGCGGTCAACCCGCCGGCCAAAGGCATGCCCGGCAGCCTGCTGCCGCCGCCCGTGGATGAGCATCCGGTGGACGACGAGCTGCGGGAGGTGTTCCTCGAGGAAACCGACGAGGTGCTTGATGTCCTGGGCGAATACCTGCCGCGCTGGGCTGCGCAGCCCGACGACCAAGGCACGCTCACTGAGCTGCGCCGGGCCTTCCATACCCTCAAGGGCAGCGGCCGGATGGTCCGGGCGCTGGTGTTGGGTGAGTTGGCCTGGGCGGTGGAAAACCTGCTCAACCGCGTGCTGGAGCGCAGCGTCGAGCCGGGCGCTTCGGTTCGGCAATTGCTTGAGGACGCGGTGCGATTGCTGCCGGAGCTGGTCGCCGAGTTCGCTGCCCAGCGCCAATGCCAGCGCGACGACGTCGACCGTCTGGCCGCACGCGCCCATGCCCTGGCCAAGGGGGGCGATGAGGAGGATGACGGCCAGCAGGACGTGGCCGCTCTCGACCCCTTGCTGCTGAAAATCTTCGACAACGAAGCCCAGGGGCATCTGGCCGCGCTTGATCGATTCCTCGACCAGGCCGCCGAACACTTGCCATTGCAGGCCAGCGACGAGCTGCAAAGAGCCTTGCACACGCTCAAGGGCAGTGCATCGATGGCCGGTGTGCTGCCGATCGCCGAACTGGCCGGGGCGATGGACGAGATAGCCCGGGAATACAAGGCGCACCTGATCGCTTTTGACCTGGATGAGATCGAGCTGCTGCTGGAGGCTGAAGGGTTGCTGCGCCGCGGTTTGCGCCAGCTGCACAACGAGCCGCTGGCAGCGATTCCCGGCGCCGCGGACCTGATCCAGCGAACCCAGGCCTTGTCGGCCGAACGTTTGCAAGCGGCTCTCAACACGCCAGACCAGGGCGTGCGGACCAAGCGCGACCCGCAGTTGATCAACAATTTTCTCGCCCAGGGCATGGATATCCTGCTGGACGCGGAGAACCTGTTGCGGCGCTGGCAGCAACACCCCGGCGAGGGTCAGGAGCTGAGCGCGCTGCTTGATGAGCTGACCACCCTTGGGGAAGGCGCGCATCTGGCCGACCTGCACCCGGTGGACGAGCTCTGCGAAGCCTTGCTGGATCTGTACGGCGCCGTGGAGGAAAGCAGCCTGGCGGTCAGCGACAGGTTTTTCCAAGAGGCGCAGCTCGCTCACGAAGCGTTGATCGACATGCTCGACGAATTGGCTGCCGGCCAGCACGTGCGTGCGCAACCTGCCCGGGTGCAGGCCCTGCGCAGCCTGCTCCAGGAAGGCCTCGACCCGACAGCCACGGGACTGATCCGCAGTGACGGCAGCCGCACGTTGAGCATCCGCGAGCTGGGTCATGCGACGGCTGAGATGCAGCGCAGTTCGCCGGCGGCTGTTTCGGTGGATGACGATATCGCCGCGATCTTTCTCGAAGAGGCCCAGGATATCCTCGAAAGCGCCGCACAGGCCTTGCAGCGCTGGCTCGCCGACCCGGAGAACGGCGCGCCGCTGTCCTCGCTGCAGCGTGACTTGCACACCCTCAAGGGCGGCGCACGCATGGCGGATGTGCGGCCGGTGAGCGACCTGGCCGGGGAGCTTGAAACCCTATACGAAGGACTGGTGGATCGCCGCTACAGTTACAGTGAGGAGCTGGCGCAACTGCTCAACAGCAGCCATGAACGCCTCGACCTGTTGCTCGGGCAACTGCAGCAAGGCCAACCGCTGGGCGATCCCGTGGCGTTGATTGACGCCATTCATCGTTTCCGCCAGGACAAGCCGAACGCCATCGAGGTGGCGGGGCATCGGCAAAATGACACGGCGGGCCATGATCCGGAGTTGCTGGAAATCTTCCTCGAGGAAGGTTTCGATATCCTCGACAGTTCCGGGGCGGCGTTGCAACGCTGGCAGGAAGAGCCGTCGAACCGTCAGGCGGTGGAAACCCTGCTGCGCGATCTGCATACCCTCAAGGGTGGCGCGCGGATGGTGGAGATCGGCCCCATCGGCGACCTTGCCCATGAGCTGGAGAATCTTTACGAAGGGCTGTCGGCGGGCCTGTTACAACCGAGCCCGGCGCTTTTTGCCTTGCTGCAAGGCAGCCATGACCGGCTGGCCCACATGCTCGACGCCGTCCGTGCCGGGCAGCCGTGCCCACCGGCCGACCGGCTGATCGCGCAGATCCAGGCGGTCAATCATCCGCAGGACAGCGCGGCGCCCCAGGTCGCTACGGCGGTTGAGCCGGCACCGGCCCAGGTCGCGGTACCGATGCGAGCCGAGCCCGCCGCGCCGGGCGATGGCGCGGACATGGTCAAGGTCTCCGCCGAACTGCTCGACGATCTGGTCAACCTGGCCGGGGAAACGTCGATTTTCCGTGGGCGCATCGAGCAACAGGTCAACGACGCGCGCATCGCCCTGAACGAGATGGAAACCACCATCGAGCGCATGCGCGATCAACTGCGCCGACTGGATACCGAAACCCAGGGGCGGATTCTCAGCCGCCAGCAGGTGGACGCCGAACGACTGGGCTACGAAGAGTTCGACCCGCTGGAAATGGACCGCCATTCCCAGTTGCAACAATTGTCCCGGGCGTTGTTCGAGTCTGCCTCGGACCTGCTTGACCTCAAGGAAACCCTGGACCGTAGCAACCACGACGCCGAAAACCTGCTGCAACAGCAGGGGCGCATCAACACCGAGCTCCAGGAAGGCCTGATGCGTACGCGCATGGTGCCGTTCGAGCGCATGCTGCCGCGCCTCAAGCGCATCGTCCGGCAGGTGGCGCAGGAGCTGGGCAAGGACGTCGAGTTCGTGGTCGACAATGCCGAAGGCGAGATGGACCGCAACGTGCTCGAACGCATGGCGGCGCCTCTGGAACATATGCTGCGCAATGCCGTTGATCATGGCCTGGAGCCCGCCGATGTGCGCATCGCAGCCGGCAAACCGGCGCGGGGACGCATCAGCCTGGATCTGTCCCGCGAAGGCGGCGACATCATTTTCAACATCCGTGACGATGGCGCCGGGGTGCCATTGGACGCGGTGCGGCGCAAGGCGATAAAGCGTGGGCTGCTGGCGCCCGACAGCGACATCAGCGACCGCGACGTGCTGCAGTTCATCCTGCAGCCAGGTTTCTCCACGGCGGAAAAAATCACCCAGATCTCCGGGCGCGGCGTCGGCATGGACGTGGTCCACGAAGAAGTGCGGCAACTGGGCGGCAGCATGGTCATCGATTCGACGCCGGGCAAGGGCGTGCATTTCCGTATCCGCCTGCCATTCACCGTGGCGGTCAACCGGGCGCTGATGGTGCACTGTCACGACGATCAATACGCCATCCCGCTCAACACCATTGAGAGCATCGTCCGGGTATTGCCCGCCGAACTGGATGGCTACTACCAGCTCGATCCGCCCACTTATACCTATGCCGGGCAACGTTATGAGTTGTGCTACTTCGGTGAGCTGCTGAAAACCGGTGCTCGCCCGAAATTGCTCGGCCAGAGCCAGCCATTGCCGGTGCTGCTGGTGCAATGCAACGAGCGACACGTCGCCGTGCAGGTGGACGCCACCGCCGGCACCCGGGAAATCGTGGTCAAGAGCCTCGGCCCGCAATTCTCGGCGGTCCGGGGCTTGGCCGGGGCAACGATCCTGGGGGACGGCCGGGTGGTGCTGATTCTCGACCTGCTGGCGCCGATCCGCGCCTTGCCCAACCAGGCGGCGCGCCGTCCGGCCGTGGTGCAAGGCGAAGGCGAGCAGCAGCGGCCTTTGCTGGTGCTGGTGGTGGACGATTCGGTAACAGTGCGCAAGGTCACCAGTCGCCTGCTGGAACGCCACGGCATGCATGTGCTCACCGCCAAGGACGGCGTGGACGCCATGGCATTGCTGGCCGAACATTCGCCGGACCTGATGCTGCTGGACATCGAGATGCCCCGCATGGATGGTTTCGAAGTGGCGACGCAAGTGCGCAACGACCCACGCCTGGCGCATCTGCCGATCATCATGATCACCTCCCGCACCGGCCAGAAACACCGCGACCGCGCCATGGCCATCGGCGTCAACGACTACCTGGGCAAGCCGTACCAGGAATCGGTGTTGCTCGCCAGCATCGCCCACTGGAGCAAGACCCATGCATGAGCACCGCACCAGCCATCTCACTGGTTTGCTGCTGCCCCTGGCCGACCGGCACCTGATCCTGCCGAACGTCGCCGTGGCCGAGTTGATCGACTACCAGAGCAGCGTGTTCGATCTGGACACCCCGCCCTGGTTCCTGGGCTGGGTAAGCTGGCGCGAACGGCAGATCCCGCTGCTGAGCTTCGAGTCAGCCTGCGGCCAGAAAACCGTGATCGGCGAGCGCGCCCGCATCGTCGTGCTCAACGCCCTGGGCGGCCGCCCGGAACTGCGCTTCATCGCGTTGCTGGTCCAGGGCATCCCGCGCTCCTGCAAGCTCGACACCCAGTTGAGCTACGTCGACGTGCCGCTGTGCGGACTGGAGCAGGCGGCCGTGCAAGTGGGCGAGCACGTGGCGAAAGTGCCGGATCTGCTGGCGTTGGAAGAGCTGGTGGTTGCGGCGGGGTTGGTAAGAGTTGAGTCAGCCAACTGACTAATGTAGGAGCGAGCCTGCTCGCGATAGCGGTGGGTCAGGCGACATCGATTTTGGCTGTTGCGCAGCCATCGCGAGCAGGCTCGCTCCCACAGGGGGACGTGGTGAGCATTGAAGTTCAGGCATGCCGCTAATCCGGCGTCGCCTCTGCCAGCGATTAGGCCATGTCGATCAGGTCGGCCCTGTTGTACGCCAGATGTTTGTCGACTGACGATTGGTCCCAGACTGGGACCGATAAGTCCCTTTTAGGGACTCGCTATTAATACCGCACGGAAACTCGCCGCACTCGGTGATCAATGCCCGCTCGCGTCGCCGCTTCGCGCCCAACGGGTGGTGCGACGTTTCGCTAAATCCCCTCGCCACAGGATCAGAGGTCAACCTCAAACCCTGTGGGAGCGAGCCTGCTCGCGATAGCGGTGGGTCAGGCGACATCAATGTTGGCTGTTACATTGCCATCGCGAGCAAGCCCGCTCCCACAAAGGCTCGCATCAATCCGGGCTAACCATTACTCCCGCCGTAACGATCCGCCGCCGAGCTTGATTGATGCCCACGCCAAAACACTCCTAAGGTGAGCTCCACGACAGCGAACCCGTGGAGTGGTCATGACAACAACAATATCCCCCGACTCGCGATGGACGCGGCGGCGCAGCGAAAAGCAGCGGCGCCTGGCGTTGGTGAAGGGGCTTGCCGACGGTGTGGTGCTGCCCACCGACAAGATCGTCGCGGCGCTGGAGGCGTTGATCCTGCCTGGCGACCGTGTGGTGCTGGAGGGCAATAACCAGAAGCAGGCGGATTTCCTGTCGCGTTCCCTGGCGAAGACCGATCCGGGCAAGCTGCATGACTTGCACATGATCATGCCCAGCGTCGGTCGTTCCGAGCACCTGGACCTGTTCGAGCGCGGCATCGCCCGCAAGCTCGATTTCTCCTTCGCCGGCACCCAGAGCCTGCGCATCAGCCAATTGCTGGAAGACGGCCTGCTGGAAATCGGCGCGATCCACACCTACATCGAGCTCTACGCCCGGCTGGTGGTCGACCTGATTCCCAACGTGGTGCTTTCGGCCGGTTTCATGGCCGACCGCGCCGGTAATATCTACACCGGCCCCAGCACCGAAGACACCCCGGCGCTGATCGAACCGGCGGCGTTCAGCGACGGCATCGTCATCGTCCAGGTCAACCAGTTGGTGGACGACGTCAGCGACCTGCCCCGGGTAGACATTCCAGCATCCTGGGTCGACTTCGTGGTGGTGGCCGACAAGCCGTTCTACATCGAGCCGTTGTTCACTCGCGACCCGCGCCACATCAAGCCTGTGCATGTCTTGATGGCGATGATGGCGATTCGCGGGATCTACGAAAAACACAACGTCCAGTCGCTCAACCACGGCATCGGTTTCAACACCGCCGCCATCGAATTGATCCTGCCGACCTACGGCGAATCACTCGGCCTGAAAGGCAAGATCTGCCGCAACTGGACGCTCAATCCGCACCCGACGCTGATCCCCGCCATCGAAAGCGGCTGGGTCGAGAGCGTGCATTGCTTCGGCACCGAACTGGGCATGGAGAACTACATCGCCGCCCGGCCTGATGTGTTTTTTACCGGCCACGACGGTTCGCTGCGTTCCAATCGAATGGTTTGCCAACTGGCCGGGCAGTACGCGGTGGACCTGTTCATTGGCGCCACGTTGCAGGTGGACGGCGACGGCCATTCCTCCACCGTGACCCGTGGCCGACTGGCCGGTTTCGGCGGTGCGCCGAACATGGGCCACGACCCGCGCGGTCGCCGTCACGGTACGCCGGCCTGGCTCGACATGCGTCATGGCGACGGCGAGGCGCCGCTGCTCGAGCGCGGCAAGAAACTGGTGGTGCAGATGGTCGAGACGTTCCAGGAGGGCGGCAAACCGACCTTCGTCGACACCCTCGACGCGGTGGACGTGGCGAAGAAAGCCGGCATGCCCCTGGCGCCGATCATGATCTACGGCGACGACGTCACCCATTTGCTGACCGAAGAAGGCATCGCCTACCTGTACAAGGCCCGCTCCCTGGAAGAACGCCAGGCGATGATCGCCGCCGTGGCCGGGGTCACTGCCATCGGCCTGCGCCACGACCCGAAAGACACCGCGCGCATGCGTCGCGAAGGGCTGATCGCCTTGCCCGAAGACCTCGGTATCCGTCGCACCGACGCCACCCGCGAATTGCTCGCGGCCAAGAGTGTGGCCGATCTGGTGGAATGGTCCGGTGGCCTCTACAACCCGCCCGCCAAGTTCAGGAGTTGGTAAATGCGCGCCCTGAATCTGCAACCGAAGACCTTATCCCTGGCTGAACGTTTGGCCGACCTCGCGGTGGACGCGTTGATCGACGAGGCCGACCTCTCGCCCAAGCCCGCGCTGGTGGACCGTCGCGGCAGCGGCGCCCACACCGATCTGCACCTGGGCCTGATGCACGCTTCGGCGTTGTCGTTGTGGCCGGCATTCAAGGAGATGGCCGAGGCCGCGCTCGACTGCGGCGAGATCGGCTTGCCACTGCGTGAAGCCCTGGGGCGCATCGGTCGGGAAGGTGAAGCCGCGATGCTCACCACCACGGGCGGTGTGAATACTCATCGGGGCGCGATCTGGGCCTTGGGCCTGTTGGTCGCAGCGGCGGCGCTGGAACCTGAATCCAGTGGCGCTGGTGCCGTCACGTTGCGTGCCGCCCGCCTGGCCCTGCTCAACGACCGTCATGCGCCACAACCCTTGAGCCACGGTGCCCAAGTGGCCCAGCGCTACGGCGCGCGCGGTGCCCGGGAGGAGGCGCAACTGGCATTTCCGGCGGTGACAACCCTGGGCCTGCCGCAACTCAAGCGCAGCCGCGCGGCAGGCGTCGGCGAACAGAACGCCCGGCTTGACGCCCTGCTGGCAATCATGACGTGCCTGGCCGACACCTGCGTGCTCTATCGCGCCGGAGAGACGGGGCTCCAAGCCATGCAACACGGCGCCAGAGCGGTGCTCGACGCCGGCGGCAGTGCGAGCCTGGGTGGTCGCCGCCAGTTGCATGCGCTGGACCAACAACTGATTGCCTTGAACGCCTCGCCCGGCGGCGCCGCCGACCTGCTCGCCGCCTGCCTGTTCCTCGACCGTATCGAGCGCGGCGCGGGCCTCTTTTCAGGAGTGTGCTGATGCAAACCTTATCCTTTGAATTCACCGCCGGGCAGCCGCCACGGGGCCGAGCGCTGGTCGGCTGCGTCGGCTCGGGCGATCTCGAAGTACTGATCGAACCCGGGCTGGCGGGCAAGCTGACCATCCAGGTGCAGACCTCGGTCAATGGCAGCGAGCAACGCTGGCAGCACTTGTTCGCGCGCATGTTCGACGGCCAGACGCCTCCCGCGATGGCCATCGAAATTCACGATTTCGGCGCCACCCCCGGCGTGGTGCGTCTGCGCCTGGAACAAGGCTTCGAGGAGATCGGCCATGACTGACAGCGCTGCGTTGCTCAACAAGCACAGTTTCGTCGAGCTCGGTGCCCGCCAGCGGGCCAGGGCCTTGCTCGATGACGGTACGTTCCGCGAACTGCTCGACCCCTTTCAGCGAATCATGTCGCCGTGGTTGCTGCGCCAGGGCGTGGTCCCGCAAAGCGACGACGGCGTAGTGATCGCCAAGGGCATGCTCGATGGCCTGCCGGTGGTGATCGCCGCCATCGAAGGCGCGTTCCAGGGCGGCAGCCTCGGTGAAGTCGGCGGGGCAAAGATCGCCGGTGCCCTGGAGCTGGCGGCTGAGGACAATCGCAAAGGCATCCCGACCCGGGCCGTGTTGCTGCTGGAGACCGGCGGCGTGCGGTTGCAGGAAGCCAACCTCGGGCTCGCGGCGATTGCCGAGATCCATTCGGCGATTATCGACCTGCGCCAATACCAGCCGGTGGTTGGCGTAGTGGCTGGCAGCGTCGGCTGTTTTGGCGGCATGTCCATCGCTGCCGGGCTGTGCAGTTATCTGCTGGTGACCCGGGAAGCGCGGCTGGGGCTGAACGGTCCGCAGGTGATCGAGCAGGAAGCCGGCATCGATGAGTACGACTCCCGCGACCGTCCGTTCATCTGGAGCCTGACCGGTGGCGAACAACGCTTCGCGACCGGGCTGGCGGACCGCTACGTCGCCGATGACGTGGCGCAGATTCGTCGTCAGGTCCGCGAACTGTTGCATCTGGGTGTGCCCACTGAACACCGCAGTGGCCAGGCCGAGTGGTTCCTCCAGCGCCTGTCGCGCCTGGACACTGAGGTGCAAATCGAACCGGCAGCGGTTCGCCAGTTGTATCAGGGAGAACGTCCATGAATACGTATTCTTTGAGGGGCCTGCGCTGGTTCGAGGCCTTGAGCGATGGCGTCAAACCGTTGGAAGGCTTGCCCGCCTCGCTGAAAGCGGCCGATGTCCAACTCGGCGAACAAACCGCGCGTCTGTTGGCTGTCGTGGCCGATCCCGCCAACCGTTTCCCTCGGGCGCGCAATGGCGAAGTCGGTTTGCTCGAAGGCTGGGGCCTGGCCAAAGCCGTGGACGACGCCATCGCGGCCGATCGCAGCGCGGCCAGCAAACGTGCGCTCATCGCTATCGTTGATGTGCCGAGCCAGGCCTACGGTCGGCGTGAAGAAGCACTGGGCATCCATCAGGCATTGGCCGGCGCGGCGGACAGTTATGCCCGGGCCCGACTGGCCGGGCATCCAGTGATCGGCTTGCTGGTAGGCAAGGCGATGTCCGGTGCGTTCCTCGCTCACGGCTACCAGGCCAACCGGTTGATCGCCTTGCGCGACCCGGGCGTGATGGTCCATGCGATGGGCAAGGCTTCGGCAGCACGGGTCACCCTGCGCAGCGTCGAGGAACTCGAAGCCCTGGCCGCCAGCGTGCCGCCGATGGCCTACGACATCGACAGCTTCGCCAGCCTGGGACTGCTCTGGGAGACCTTGTCGGTGGAACAGATCGAACAACCGACGGCGGCGGACCTGGCGCGGGTGAGCGATTGCGTGCAACAGGCGATCAACGACGTGGCGGGCACGCCTCGGGATCTCAGCGGTCGCCTGGGCGCTGTTCACCGGGCAGCGTCCAGCCACGTTCGGCAATTGTTGAGGGCGCAATGGTGAGCACGCTCCTGGCCCATGACCTGCTCTGGGGCATGACTGCTTTGCAGTTGCCTGCGGATGCGCCGGGCTGGGCTGTCGAGTCGCTGGACCTCGGGCAACCGGTCGTGGTGCGCCGCGCGCTGTCCCCGCCTGGACACATCGCCGTGGGCGTACGCGGCCGATCCCGGGAGCAGCGTTACGCCACATCGATGCCGCTGGCGGCGATCCAGCGCCGGGTGCGCCCGGAGGACCTCTGCCATGTTCAATCCCCGCGCGACCTGCCGGCCTTGCACGCGCTGGCCGAGTTGCACTCGTTGCTCGACGCCAGTGGCTGGACCTGGGGCATCAGCGGCAGTGCCGGGTTTGAACTTGCCACCGGCATCGAGGCGCTGCATGAGCGCAGCGACCTGGACTTGATCCTGAGGACGCCGCACCGCCTGGATCGCCTTCAGGCCAGGAACCTGCTGGCGCAGCTGGACGCCTCGGTCGGCGCCGTCGACATGCAGTTGCAAACGCCCTGCGGTGCTGTCGCCTTGCGCGAGTGGGCGGGTTCGTCGCGTCGGGTCTTGCTCAAGGATGATATCCAGGCACGATTGGTCAGCGATCCATGGCAGCCATCGTGGGAGCAGGTCGCGTGAGCAGCCTCCTGGTTTTCCCCGGCCAGGGTGCGCAGCGCGTGGGCATGCTCCATGGCTTGGCGCCGCAGATTCTGGACGAGGCGAGGGACGTGCTCGGGGAGGATGTCTTGCAGCTCGACACTGCCCAGGCCCTGCAATCGACTCGCGCCGTGCAGCTGTGCCTGTTGATCGCCGGTGTGGCCGCTTCCCGTCGATTGCTGGAACAGGTCCCCGCGCCGGATTACGTAGCGGGGCTTTCCATCGGCGCGTACCCGGCGGCGGTCGTGGCCGGGGCGCTGGGGTTCGGGGACGCGTTGCGCCTGGTCAGCCTGCGCGGCGAACTGATGCAGCAGGCGTATCCGCAAGGCTACGGCATGACGGCAATCATCGGCCTGGACCTCGCGGCCGTGGAAACCTTGCTCGCCCAGGTGCACAGCGCAACAACGCCGGTGTACCTGGCCAACATCAACGCCGATAACCAGGTGGTCATCGCCGGCAGTGATGAAGCCATGGGCTACGTCGCCGAACGGGCTCGCAACCAAGGTGCCGGCAAGGCCTGCCGGTTGGCGGTCAGCGTACCGTCCCACTGCCCGCTGCTGGAGGCTCCGGCGCGGACGTTGGCCCAGGCCTTTGCCGAAGTACCCTTGAAAACTCCGGCGCTGGGCTATCTCAGCGGCAGTCGCGCCCGACCGGTGATCAAGGCCGACGCGCTGCGCGACGACCTGGCCTTCAACATGTGCCGCGTCGTCGACTGGCGCGGCACGGTGCAAAGCGCCTATGAGCGTGGCGTGCGTCTGCAGATCGAGTTGCCGCCCGGCGCGGTGTTGACCGGGCTGGCGCGCCGGGTATTCGAGCAGGGCACCGTCATGGCTTATGACGGCGCGCGGCTCGACACCCTGCAAGCGCTGTTGCAAGAGGAGGGATGCCGCCGACCCTAGACACCGACTCAAGCTGGCGAAGCACAAAAACAACAACTTCGACGATGCACTTTGAGGACTACAACAATGATTATCTACGGTGTGGCGTTTCTGGCTTTTTGTACCCTGGTGGGCATTTTCATCGGTGAGCTGCTGGGCAAACTGATTGGCGTACCGGCCAACGTTGGCGGCGTCGGCATTGCAATGCTGTTGCTGATCGGCCTGGGCAGCTACCTGAACAAGCGCGGCTTGTTCAAGGGCAAGTCCGAAGCTGGCGTGGAGTTCTGGAGCGCCATCTACATTCCGATCGTGGTGGCGATGGCGGCCCAGCAAAACGTCTACGGCGCACTGAAAGGCGGGCCGATGGCGATCCTGGCCGGGACCCTTGCGGTGGTGATTGCCTTTGCGTTGGTGCCGGTGCTGGTACGCATCGGCAACAAAGACCCTCAGACCGATATTTCCGTCAAGACGGTCGGGTGATTGCCATGTACGAATCCATGATGAAAGTCATTACCGGCTACGGTCTGATCAGCGGGTTTGCCATTGTCGGCATCACCATGTGGGTGTCCTACTGGGTCAGCAATACCTTCACCAAAGGCCGCCTGCATGGTTCGGCCATCGCGATCCTGCTGGGGTTGGTGCTCTCCTACGTCGGCGGTGCAATGACCGGAGGGCAAAAAGGTGTGGTGGACATTCCACTGCTTTCCGGGATTGGCTTGCTGGGCGGCGCCATGCTGCGGGATTTCGCCATTGTCGCCACGGCGTTCGGGGTGAGTGTCGAGGAACTCAAGCGCGCCGGTTTCGTTGGGGTGCTGGCTTTGTTCGTCGGAGTCGGCACCTCGTTCATTGCCGGCGTCGGCGTGGCGATGGCCTTCGGTTATACCGATGTGGTGAGCCTGACCACGATCGGTGCCGGAGCGGTCACCTATATCGTCGGGCCGGTGACCGGGGCGGCCATCGGGGCCAGTTCCGAGGTGATGGCGTTGTCGATTGCCGCCGGGTTGATCAAGGCGATCCTGGTGATGGTGGCGACGCCGTTCGTGGCGCCCTTTATCGGCCTCAACAATCCGCGTAGCGCGGTGATCTTTGGCGGGCTGATGGGCACCTCCAGCGGCGTCGCTGGTGGGTTGGCGGCCACCGATCCGAAGCTGGTGCCCTATGGTTGCCTGACGGCGGCGTTTTATACCGCGCTTGGCTGCTTGCTCGGGCCTTCGCTGTTGTTCCTGATCATGCGCGGATTGATGGGGTAGGGCTTCGGCTTTTCGCTAACCGCGCTGGCGCCTTGGCGAGCAGGCTCGCTCCCACATTGATTGGGGTCACCCTTGTGG
>NZ_JBHFJB010000117.1:90803-92673 GCF_057334555.1 Pseudomonas sp. AGC41 | reverse complement strand
AGGCGCGACTCGGTTTCAGACCTGGCGATTGGCATACATTCGGCATTCCGCCAACAACGCCAGCAGGTTCGGGTCGCGCTCCTTGGCCTTGAGGAACACCACGCCGATGTGCTGCTGCAACCGGTACTTTTGCTGCAACGGGATCAGTTTCACCCGGTTTTCATACACTGCCGCGATCCGGCCTGGGAGCAGGGCATAGCCCACCCCGGAGCTGACCATGCTCAGCAGGGTGAAGATGTCGTTGACCTGCATCGCCACTTTCGGCTCGAACCCCGCCTGCCTGAACACCCGGATACCGTCCTGGTGCGTGGCGAAGCCTTGGGTCAGGGTGATGAAGGTCTCGTCGCGCACTTCGGCCAGGTCGACCTCGCTGCGTTGGGCGAAGGGCGAGTCGGCTGGCGTGGCGAGGAAAATGTCATCGGAAAACAGCGCAATCTGCTCGCAGTCCGGGTCGTTGACACTGTCGTCCAGCGACACCAGGATCGCGTCGACTTCCATGTTCTTGAGCTTGTACAACAGGTCGATGTTGGAGCCCATGATCAGATCGATATTGAGCTCGCTGCGGCGGATCTTCAGGCCCATGATCAGTTGCGGCACGGTCTTGACGGTCAGTGAATACAAGGATCCCAGCTTGAAACGCTCGGCGGAAAAGCCGGCGGCCTCGCGCGTCAGGCGTACGCTTTCGACCACGTCCTGGATCAGCTTCTGCGCGCGCTCCTCCAGCACGTAGGCGCTTTCCAGCGGCGTGAGGTTGCGGCCTTCGTGCTTGAACAAGGGACAGCGCAACGCGCTCTCCAGCGAGTGAATGGCCCGATGCACGCTGACATTGCTGGTCTGCAACTCGGCCGCCGCCCGCGCCAGGTTGCCGGTGCGCATGAAGGCCAGGAACACCTCGAGTTTCTTCAGGGTCAATTCTTCGTCGATCAGCATGGGGCGGACTCTTGTTCGTATGGGCTGATTGTGCCCCATGTCTTCCTGGCGACGCGATTTAAGTGGCTGGAGAGGTTATGTGGCGAGGGAGCTTGCTCCCGCTGGGTGGCGAAGCCGCCCCAAGCATCTTGTGAGCGCCGCGCACTGGATCGCCAGCCCGGTCAAGCGGGAGCAAGCTCCCTCGCCACAAATGATCTTTTGCCACGGGGTTTGTGTTCGACGCTGAAAGCAAACCATTGCACTTTGCAGCGCCAGGCCTGAGCCTGGGCGCCTGTTTCGGAATGTGGGTGGGATTGGATGTATCACGGGGAACGACTCAACGCCTGGACGCACCTGGTGGGCGCGGTCGCGGCGTTTATCGGTGCGGTGTGGCTGCTGGTGATTGCCGGGATGGACGGCGATCCCTGGAAGATCGTCAGCGTGGCGATCTACGGGTTCACGTTGCTGGCGCTCTACAGCGCCTCGACGGTTTATCACAGCGTGCGCGGCCGCAAGAAAGAAATCATGCAGAAGGTCGATCACTTTTCGATCTACCTGTTGATCGCCGGCAGCTACACACCGTTTTGCCTGGTGACGCTACGCGGGCCGTGGGGCTGGACGTTGTTCGGGATCGTCTGGGGGTTGGCGGTGATCGGTATCCTGCAGGAAATCAAGCCGCGTTCCGAAGCAAGGATCCTCTCGATCGTCATCTATGCGGTGATGGGCTGGATCGTCCTGGTGGCGGTCAAGCCTTTGCTCGCCGCGCTGGGCAGCACCGGGTTTGCCTGGCTGGCTTCGGGCGGCGTGCTCTACACCGTCGGCATCATTTTCTTCGCGCTGGACCATCGCCTGCGCCATGCCCATGGCATCTGGCACCTGTTCGTCATTGCGGGCAGCCTGTTGCATTTCGTGGCGATTCTGTTCTACGTGCTTTAGCGCGATGGGGCCCCCTGTGGGAGCG
>NZ_JBHFJB010000117.1:89845-90759 GCF_057334555.1 Pseudomonas sp. AGC41 | reverse complement strand
GGATCAGCTTGCATTGATGCTGAATGTTGAATCGCCTTCGCGAGCAGGCTCGCTCCCACAGGTGATCTTCAGTGTCGCGGAGCCTTAGAAATCCCCCCACAACTGCTGCGCCACCGCCAGCGCCACCACCGGCGCGGTTTCGGTACGCAGCACGCGGGGGCCGAGGCGGGCTGCATGGTAGCCGGCGGTTTTGGCCTGCTCGACTTCGGCGTCCGACAGGCCGCCCTCGGGGCCGATCAGGAACGCCAGGGTCGAAGGCTTGGCATGGCTGGTCAGCGGATCGGCAACCGGGTGTAGCACCAGTTTCAGCTCGGCCTCGGTCTGCTTCAACCAGTCCGCCAGCAACAGCGGCGGGTGGATCACCGGCACGGTCGAGCGTCCGCACTGTTCGCAGGCGCTGATCGCCACCTGGCGCCAGTGCAGCAAGCGTTTGTCGGCGCGCTCGTCCTTGAGGCGCACTTCGCAGCGCTCGCTGAAAATCGGCGTGATTTCGCTGACCCCCAGTTCCGTGGCCTTCTGGATCGCCCAGTCCATGCGCTCGCCCCGGGACAGGCCCTGGCCAAGATGAATGCGCAAAGGCGACTCGGTCTGCCCGGCAAATTGTTCGTCGAGTTGTATACGCACGCATTTCTTGCCGACCTCGGCCAGGGTGCCGCGAAACTCCTGGCCGGAACCGTCGAATACCTGCACCGCATCGCCCGCGGCCATGCGCAGCACCCGGCCGATGTAGTGGGCCTGGGCTTCTGGCAACTCGTGATTGCCGAGGCTCAGGGGGGTGTCGATGAAGAAGCGGGAGAGTCTCATGTTTGGTCTCTACACAATCGGATTGCGCATTGCTGCGTGGTCGGGTGCTTTGTGGTGAGCAAGCTTTTGTGGCGAGGGAGCTTGCTCCCGCTGGGCTGCGAAGCGGCCCC
>NZ_JBHFJB010000117.1:86554-89825 GCF_057334555.1 Pseudomonas sp. AGC41 | reverse complement strand
GCGATTGCTGCGCAATCGAGCGGGAGCAAGCTCCCTCGCCATGGAGAAATTCGTTCAAAGACATGTCAGCCCGGATCGCGATACCCCGGGTGGAAATCCTTCGGCACCGCCACGCTGACCTTGTCCCGGGTGGCGATATCAATCCCTTCGCTGGCAACTTCCGCGAGAAAATCGATCTGCTCCGGCGTGATGACATACGGCGGCAGGAAATACACCACGCTGCCCAGCGGCCGCAGCAATGCGCCGCGTTCCAAGGCATGCTGGAACACCGCCAGGCCACGGCGTTCCTGCCATGGGTAAGCGGTTTTACTCGCCTTGTCCTTGACCATCTCGATGGCCAGGACCATGCCGGTCTGGCGCACTTCGGCAACGTTCGGATGATCGACCAGGTGAGCGGTAGCGCTGGCCATGCGCTGGGCCAGGGCCTTGTTGGTTTCGATGACGTTGTCGTCTTCGAAGATATCCAGCGTCGCCAATGCCGCCGCGCAGGCCAGCGGATTGCCGGTGTAGCTGTGCGAGTGCAGGAAGGCGCGCAGGGTCGGGTAGTCGTCGTAGAACGCGCTGTAGACTTCATCGGTGGTCAGACACGCCGCCAGCGGCAGGTAGCCGCCGGTCAGGGCTTTGGACAGGCAAAGAAAGTCCGGCGTGATACCGGCCTGTTCGCAGGCAAACATCGTCCCGGTACGACCGAAGCCGACCGCGATTTCGTCGTGGATCAGGTGCACGCCATAGCGGTCGCAGGCTTCGCGCAACAGTTTCAGGTACACCGGGTGGTACATGCGCATGCCGCCGGCGCCCTGGATCAGCGGTTCGACGATCACCGCGGCCACCGTATCATGGTGCTCGGCCAGGGTTTGCTCCATGGCGGCGAACATGTTTCGCGAATGCTCTTCCCAGCCCATGCCTTCGGGGCGGTGGTAGCAGTCGGGACTCGGCACCTTGAGCGTGTCCAGCAACAACGCCTTGTAGGTTTCGGTGAACAGCGGCACATCGCCCACCGACATCGCCGCGATGGTTTCGCCGTGGTAGCTATTGCTCAAGGTGACGAAGCGTTTCTTGTCGGGCCGGCCGCGATTGACCCAGTAATGAAAGCTCATCTTCATCGCTACTTCGATGCAGGACGAGCCGTTATCGGCGTAGAAACACCGGGTCAGGCCTTCGGGTGTCATCTTCACCAGGCGTTCGGACAATTCGATCACCGGCTGGTGGCTGAAACCGGCGAGAATCACATGCTCAAGCTGATCGACCTGATCCTTGATGCGCTGGTTGATGCGCGGATTGGCGTGGCCGAACACATTGACCCACCAGGAGCTCACCGCGTCGAGGTAGCGCTTGCCTTCGAAATCCTCGAGCCACACGCCTTCGCCGCGCTTGATCGGGATCAGCGGCAGCTGTTCGTGGTCTTTCATCTGGGTGCAGGGGTGCCACAGCACGGCGAGATCGCGTTGCATCCACTGGTTATTCAGGCCCATGTACAGTCTCCTCGAGGCGGCTCGCGGCGGCCGCGGGCAAAACAATCGCGCAAGCCTATGCAATGGCGGGCCGGGGAACAACCCATTGTGTCGTCCGCGCTAGTTTCGGTGAGGCGATAGACGTCGCTGGCGGCGTTTTGATGGCTGACGTATTCTTCGCCGTTCCCGGAGCCGACTGGCTCGAAAAACCGAAAATTCTTACGTAATTCCGGAGTTCGCTGAATGTCTGCTGGTTGGCTGCGCGCCTGTGCGCTGGTGATGATAGGGCTGTTCAGCGTTTCGGCGCTGGCCAAGGACAAACAACCGACGGCCATCGTCATCGGCGGCGGGCTGGCCGGACTCACGGCGGCCTACGAATTGCAAAACAAGGGCTGGGCCGTGACCCTGCTGGAAGCCAAACCGAGCCTGGGCGGCCGTTCGGGCATGGCCACCAGCGAGTGGATCGGCAACGACAAGGTCCAGCCGGTACTGAACAAATACGTCTCGACCTTCAAGCTGAGCACTACGCCGGCGCCGGAATTCGTGCGTACCCCCAGCTACCTGATCGACGGCACCTATTTTACTGCCGCCGACCTGGCGACCAAGCAGCCAGCGACCGCCGAAGCGCTCAAGCGCTACGAAACCACCCTGGATGATCTGGCCCGTTCCATCGACGACCCACTGAACCCGACGGCGACCAGTACGTTACACGCGCTCGACCAGATCACCGTGTCCAACTGGCTGGACCGTTTGCAACTGCCGGCCACCGCCCGACAGTTGGTCAACCAGGAAATCCGCACGCGCTATGACGAGCCGTCGCGCCTGTCGCTGTTGTATTTCGCCCAGCAGAACCGCGTCTATCGCGGCGTGTCCGACCGTGACCTGCGCGCCTCGCGCCTGCTCGGTGGCAGCCCGGTATTGGCCCAGGCGTTCGTCAAGCAACTGAAAACCATCAAGACCGCCTCGCCGGTGTCGGCCATTTCCCAGGACAAGGATGGCGTCACCGTCAAGGTCGGCAGCGTTGGTTACCAGGCCGACTATGTCGTGCTGGCCGTGCCCTTGCGCGCGCTCAACAAGATCCAGCTGACCCCGGCCCTGGATGCCCAGCACCTTGGTGCGATCAAAGGCACCAACTACGGCTGGCGTGACCAGATCATGCTCAAGTTCAAGAACCCGGTCTGGGACAGCAAGGCACGCATGTCGGGCGAGATCTACAGCAACGCCGGCCTGGGCATGATGTGGATCGAGCCAGCCATGAAGGGTGGCGCCAACGTTGTCATCAACCTGTCCGGCGACAACGCACGGGTGATGCAGGCCTTCGGCGACAAGCAGATGGTCGACCAGGTGTTGATCCGTCTCCACGCGTTTTATCCACAGGCGCGCGGTGCGTTCACCGGTTATGAAATCCGCCGCTACAGCACCGACCCTTCCATGGGCGGCGCGTACCTGGCGTTTGGTCCGGGCCAGATCAGCAAGTACTGGCGCCTGTGGGAAAAACCATTGCAGCGCGTAGCCTTTGCCGGCGAACACACCGACGCGCTGTACCCAGGCACCCTGGAAGGCGCACTGCGCAGCGGCCAGCGCGCCGCCAGCCAGGTTGAAGACCTGGCGGCGGGCAAGTCGTTCGAACCACCGAAAGTCGCCCCGGCCGCAGCGGCTGCCGCCGGAGCGGTGGCGGCGAAGAAAGGCAATTTCTTCAGCAACCTGTTCGGCGGCTCGGATGACGACAAGAAGCCGGAGCCGGCCAAGGCTCCCGAGCCGGTAGCGCCGCCTCCAGCGCCGACACCGGCCCCCGTCCCAGCCCCTGCGCCGGTGGAACC
>NZ_JBHFJB010000117.1:79324-86534 GCF_057334555.1 Pseudomonas sp. AGC41 | reverse complement strand
GGCGAAGACCGAGCCAGCCAAGAAAGCCGCGGCCAAGCCAGCGGCGAAGAAGCCGGCGGCCAAGACCCCGACTAAAAAGGCCCCGGCGAAGGCACCTGTGAAAAAGGCTGAGCCAGTGAAGAAACCCGCCGCCAAGCCGGCAGCGACTACTGAGACGAAGGCTCAGTAACGTCAGGTGGAAAGAACGCTGCCGTTCACTTAAGGCAATCAATAAACCCGTGGCGAGGGAGCTTGCTCCCGCTGGGCCGTGAAGCAGCCCCAATCCTGCCGAATGCGGAGGCACACCGCCCCCGCCGGTTTACGACTGCTTCGCAGCCGAGCGGGAGCAAGCTCCCTCGCCACGGGTCGATCATTACGCCGACGTCCTACAGGGCTCGACGATATATCGGAAACTTCCCACCCTTTAACCGGAAGCAGCCGATAGAGCTCGCCGGGCCATGCGTTCAGGCTCCTCGAAAAACAGGAGCGCGTATGAAAATACTAATGGCAATGGTCGTATCGGTTTCGCTGTACGGGTGTGTGTATGGTGAATGTCGGGATCCCCTGATGATCCCGATGGTTCCGGAACGGGACCCTCAGTTGGCGTACAAATGCACCTTTGATCCATACAAGCCTGAGTGCTCGGTTAATTGATAATTCAAAGCGTTAGACGCGTAGAACTGGAGCAACATATGAAACCGGTGGCGGCATTAATATTATTGATCATGCTCTTCGGCAGCGGCTGTACAGATGGCCGTATGATACTTAAAAAACACGATCCTCAATTGTCGTACAGATGCGATATGGATCCTTATAGACCTGAATGCGCCAATACTTGATTTTTGGTAAACCGCTACAGGGGTGGTAGTGAAAAATACCAAGTATAGACCTCCACATCCTCGAACCAGATCTTGACCCGTTTTGGCTTCGAAAAACGTCCCGGGACGAAGCCAAAGCGGGCCCAGCAGAGGTTGCCTGTTCGCTTGTCAAAAATGACCAGATTGCCATCGTCCTGCATGATCATGCAGGTGTTGAACCAAAGAGATTTGTCTGCACTGTGGGTACTTTCGGCGATCCATAAACGCCGTCGGGACGGATCATAAAGAAAGCCGCTGTTGCTAACGACAAATTGTAGAGGCTCACGCATTTTTTTTGGATACAACGTGACGCTGTAAGGTTGTTTGTCACCAGCGGTCCAAACAATTGCCTCGCCGTCCTTGATTACCAAGTTCCCATCGGCCTGCAATAACAATCGGAACCGCCCGTTGCTGGATTTCAGGTATTGCCCCGGGCACATCGTTTGATTTGGTGGCAGTTGCGGCGAGCCGCTAGCTTTAAAAGGGGTATAACGAACAGCCATTTTGTTCACCTTGTTCAATGATTTATTGAGAGCTCATTTAATCAGGCAGCAAAAATAAAATGGCTATACATATATATTGCACGGCAAAATATCTAAGCGAGCTTGCTCTTCCTTGGGTATCGAGCAGGCAGCAGATATAGCCTAACAGGCGTTTTTTGGAGCGAGCCTGCTCGCGATGAGGCCTTCCGGCCGAGCTGATGTCTTGGTTCCCCTCGCCACCACGCAGCGCATCCGCTTTAATCTTTCCTTAACGCACCCGCCCCAGACTGATGATCGTATTTCTCGATATTTCAAAGCGAAATTTTCCGCTTTAATTCGATTGATAACTCGCTAGTCTTGGTCACAGTTTTTACAGGATATGAGCAATGCAGCTACGCAACTCTTCTTCTCGCTATGGCTGGGTCAGCATCGTTTCGCACTGGGCCGTTGCCTTGGCGGTGTATGGGCTGTTCGCGCTGGGCCTGTGGATGGTCGGGCTGGATTATTACAGCACCTGGCGCAAAGATGCGCCGGACATCCACAAGAGCATTGGCCTGGTGCTGCTGGCGGTGATGGTGCTTCGAGTGATCTGGCGTTTCGTCAGCCCGCCGCCACCGACCCTGGAGACCTATGGCCGCCTTACACGCGTCGGCGCCAGGATTGGTCATAGTGCACTGTATCTCGGGCTGTTCGCCGTGATGATCGCCGGTTACCTGATTTCCACCGCAGACGGTGTCGGGATCTCGGTGTTTGGTTTGTTTGAAGTACCCGCGCTGGTCTCCGGACTGCCCGATCAGGCAGACGTTGCCGGCCAGATCCACTTCTACCTGGCATGGGCGCTGGTAATTTTTTCCGGCCTCCATGCGTTGGCAGCATTGAAGCACCACTTTATCGACCGTGACGCGACCCTCAAGCGCATGCTGGGGCGCCAAGCCTGATGTTCAACCTCGACTCCAAAGGAATAGAAAGCATGTTGAAAAAGACGCTCGCCGCCCTGGCAATCGGTTCTGCCCTGCTGTCCGCCGGCCAGGCCATGGCCGCAGACTACGTGGTCGACAAGGAAGGCCAGCATGCCTTCGTCGACTTCAAGATCAGCCACCTGGGCTACAGCTACATCACCGGCACCTTCAAGGATATCGACGGCAAGTTCAGCTTCGACGCCGCCAAGCCTGAAGCCAGCAAGATCGAATTCAACGTCAATACCGCCAGCGTGTTCACCAACCACGCCGAGCGTGACAAGCACATCGCCAGCGCCGACTTCCTGAACGCCAGCAAATTCGGCAAGGCCACCTTCGTGTCCACCAGTGTCAAGTCCACCGGCGCAAACACCGCCGATGTGACCGGTGACCTGACCCTGCTGGGCGTGACCAAGCCGGTCGTGGTCAAGGCGACCTTCCTGGGCGAAGGCAAGGACCCATGGGGTGGTTACCGTGCCGGCTTCGAAGGCACTACCACCATCAAGCGTTCCGACTTCGGCAAGCAGAAAGACCTGGGTCCGAAATCCGACGTGGTCGAGCTGTACGTGACGTTTGAAGGTGTTAAGGCGAAGTAACCTTCGCGCCTGACAAAAAAACGCCCCTGGTCTTGCGGCCTGGGGCGTTTTTTATTGTGCGGATTTCGGTATTACAGAGCATTCTTTGAGAGCTTGTCTTCACAGGGCTTTGTGAATACCACTAAGCCACTGTGGGAGCGAGCCTGCTCGCGAAGAGGCCGTGACATTCAGCATCCTTGTCAGTTGTGACACCGCTTTCGCGAGCAGGCTCGCTCCCACAAGGGGTCCAGCTCTTAATAAAAAAATGCCCCAGGTCGCAAGACCTGAGGCATTTTTCATGGCTTGGAAAACTCAGCGATTGCGCGTCAGCAGCGCCGGTTTTTCGCCACGTGGACGGCTTGGCAATTGGTCCAGCTGTTCAGGCGTCGGGAAGCGATCAACCTTCGATTCCTTGTGCATGATTTTCGGCTGGTTGCCACGCGGGTTCTGCACGGCAGGTTCCTGACGAGGCGGCTCATCACCACGGGCCGGGCGGCGTGGACGGGACTCTTCGCGGCGCGCCTGGCCGTCACGTGGGGCGCCATTACGCGGACCGCTGCGCTTGCCTGGCGGAGTGCCGGTGGACGAGCCGTTGCTGTTGCGCGGTCCGTTCTGGCGACCCTGGGGCTGGCCACCGCGGGGTGCACCGGCACCCGCGCCTGGTGCCGGGGCGCCCGGACGGCGACCGCGACCCTGGGCCGGTTTCTGCTGTGGCACGTAGTCCACGCGGTTACCGAAGTTATCGACATCGTCATCCAGGAACTCGTCCGGGGCGCGGTCGGCCGCTGCGGCGCGCGGGGCCGGGCGTTGCTGCTCACGGGCCGGAGTGCCTTCGCGGGGCTTCTGCTCGCGGGCTGGGCGTTCGCCACGACCGTTGCTGTTGCTGTTGCTGGCCGATTTTTCCTTGCCCTTGTCCTTGCCTTTGTCCTTACGACCGCCGCCACCGCCGCCGCCATTCGGACCGTCGCCGCGTGGCCCACGAGGATTACGCGGATTGCGCACATCCGGACGCTCACGCACTTCAGGCTTCTCGGCCTCGATGGTGCTGGCATCAAAGCCCATCAGGTCGCCGTCAGGAATTTTCTGCTTGGTCATGCGCTCGATGCTTTTGAGCAACTTCTCTTCATCCGGCGCGACCAGGGAAATCGCTTCGCCCGAACGACCGGCCCGGCCGGTACGGCCGATACGGTGTACGTAATCTTCATCGACGTTCGGCAGCTCGAAGTTGACCACGTGAGGCAACTGGTCGATATCGAGGCCACGGGCGGCGATGTCGGTGGCCACAAGGATGCGCACTTCGCCGGCCTTGAAGTCGGCCAGGGCCTTGGTGCGGGCGTTCTGGCTCTTGTTGCCGTGGATCGCCACAGCTGGCAGGCCGTGCTTGTCCAGGTATTCGGCCAGGCGGTTGGCGCCGTGCTTGGTGCGGGTGAAGACCAGGACCTGTTCCCAGGCGCCCGTGGTGATCAGGTGGGCCAGCAGGGCACGCTTGTGGCTGGCCGGCAGGCGGAACACGCGCTGCTCGATGCGCTCGACCGTGGTGTTCGGCGGCGTGACTTCGATGCGTTCCGGGTTGTGCAGCAGCTTGCCGGCAAGATCAGTGATGTCCTTGGAGAACGTCGCCGAGAACAGCAGGTTCTGGCGCTTGGCCGGCAGGCGGGCCAGTACCTTCTTCACGTCATGGACAAAACCCATGTCGAGCATACGGTCGGCTTCGTCCAGCACGAGGATTTCCACGTGGGACAAGTCGACGCTGCCCTGACCGGCCAGGTCCAGCAGGCGGCCAGGGCAGGCCACCAGTACATCGACGCCACGGGCCATGGCCTGGACCTGCGGGTTCATGCCGACGCCGCCGAAGATGCAGGCGCTGACGAACTTCAGGTCACGCGCGTAGACCTTGAAGCTCTCGTGGACCTGGGCGGCCAGTTCGCGGGTTGGGGTCAGGACCAGCACGCGGGGTTGGCGCGGGCCGTGACGCTGGGATTTGTCCGGGTGACCGTTGGGGAACAGCCGCTCGAGGATCGGCAGGGCGAATCCGCCGGTTTTACCAGTACCTGTCTGCGCGGCAACCATCAGGTCGCGACCTTGCAACACGGCGGGGATGGCCCGCTGTTGCACCGGGGTAGGCTGGGTGTAGCCGGCGGCTTCGATGGCGCCGACTAAAGCCTCGGAGAGACCGAGGGAAGCAAAGGACATGAGTAATCCTGTTTTTAGTGAGGGCCTGGCCCAATGGGATAGTCTTGCCTGGCGCAAATGACAGTCATTGGAAGACGTCATCCCGTCCGGTCCTGCCGGGTCTGAAAGACGGGTCCGGACAAGGCTCGCGCGGGCTGGAAGCTGCGCTGTAGCGGTGTCGGGATGCCTTTTGCAAGACCGGGCGTCCGGGCGTGAGCCTGGCGGGAAGGCCCGAGTATAACAGAGCAATCGCCGCGCGCCGCTTTCCTGCTGCTCAACGGTGTATTTCAGTGGGGTAGCGGGTCTGGGGATGCCGCCTTGCCGGCCGGGTCGGCACCGTAGCGGGCGCTCAGCTCGGCATAGGCCGGTTCGCGCTTGAAGCGCTTGAGTTCAGCGCCGAAGCGCTGCACCAGCAAATCCATGCCGGCGCTGCGCCGTACCGCCAGGTATTGGCTTTGACGGCTCACGACCGTGGGGTTTTCGCTGATCTGCTCACCCAGCTGCAGCGCCTTGAGCACATGCCGGCCCACTCGGCGATCGGTGATAAGCAGGTCGATCCGGCCCAACTGCAACTTGCCGAAATTGGCTTCGTGGGTGGGCGCCGTTTCCCGCTTGAATCGGGTCGACTCCCTGAACGCCTGGCTGTATAGATAACCCGGAGACGTGCCGACGGTCACTCCGTCGAGCTCATCGAGCGTGCGAAACGGATGGGGCCGGGCGTTGGCGTAGAACATCACGAACTCGACGTCCGACAGCGGTTCGCTCGGGTAGAGCAGCAGGGAGTCGCGCTCGTCGCTGCGGAAGATATCCAGCGCCCCGTCTGCCAGCCCCTGTTCCAGCATCGCCAGGCAACGCTTCCATGGCAGGAACTGCCATTCGACGTCAACGCCCAGGCGCTTGAACACTATGGCGGTAGTTTCGTAGTCCAGACCCAGGGCCTTGCCGTTCTCCTCATAGACATAGGGCGCCCAGGGTTCGGTAACGATGCGCAGCTTCTCGGCCCGAGCGCAAACGCTCAGGCACAGGAGTAGAAGGGCGGTCAGGAGTTGGGCAAAGACGGGCATTGCCTGAGGTTACGATGAGAGCTCATCAAATAGCTAGAGCGCTCTGGCTCGCGGGTTGGTTGCCCTTTGCCTGCAAGGCGCATGAAAAAGGCCCGGGTTTTCACCAGGGCCTTTGCGTACCGGCGCTTCGGGAAGTGCCTAGCGCGGCAGCTTGAGGTTGTTCCACACCGCGAGGCTAGGCTCGGCCTGGTTCAACGTGTAGAAGTGCAGACCCGGCGCGCCACCTTGCAACAGTCGCTCGCACATTTGCGTGATGACCTCTTCGCCGAAGCGCTGGATGCTGGCCGTGTCGTCGCCGTAGGCTTCCAGTTGCTTGCGGATCCAGCGCGGGATTTCCGCGCCGCAGGCGTCGGAAAAGCGTGCCAGCTTGCTGTAGTTGGTGATCGGCATGATGCCCGGCACCACCGGAATGTCGACACCCAACTTGCGCACGCGCTCGACGAAGTAGAAGTAGCTGTCGGCGTTGAAGAAATACTGGGTGATCGCGCTATTGGCACCGGCGTTGGTCTTGCGCACGAAGTTACCGAGGTCGTCTTCGAAATTGCGTGCCTGGGGGTGCATTTCCGGATACGCGGCAATTTCAATGTGGAAGTGCTCGCCGGTTTCCTGGCGAATGAATTCCACCAGCTCGTTGGCGTGGCGCAGTTCACCACTGGCCATGCCCATGCCCGAGGGCAGGTCACCGCGCAGGGCGACGATACGCTTGATGCCGGCGGCCTGGTACTGGGTCAGCAGGCTGCGCAGGTCATCCTTGCTATCGCCCACGCAGGACAGGTGCGGAGCGGCCGGGACTTTGACTTCGCTTTCAAGCTGCAGCACGGTATTCATCGTGCGGTCACGGGTCGAACCGCCGGCGCCGTAGGTGCAGGAGAAAAAATCAGGGTTGTAGCCTGCCAGCTGTCGGGCAGTGGCAATCAGTTTTTCATGCCCAGCATCGGTCTTCGTCGGGAAGAACTCGAAGCTGTAGCGACGTTCTTGGGACATGGTCATATCCTTGGAAACTCGTAGGCCGGTGAGGCTTGCATAGCCCTTGCGGAAGCGGGCTCATGTGGGAGCGAGCCTGCTCGCGATTGGAATCGCCTCGACATTACAGTCAGATCGAGGTGTCCGCATCGCGAGCAGGCT
>NZ_JBHFJB010000117.1:77101-79304 GCF_057334555.1 Pseudomonas sp. AGC41 | reverse complement strand
CTCGCTCCCACAAAGGAGCCCGCTCCCACAGAGGAGAGCAGGCAATAGCGCCGATCAGTAGCGGTAGGCGTGCGGCTTGAACGGGCCTTCGACGGTCACGCCGATGTAGTCAGCCTGTTGCTTGGTCAGCTTGGTGACCACGCCGCCGAAACCGCGGACCATTTCCAAGGCCACTTCTTCGTCGAGTTTCTTCGGCAATACTTCCACGGTCAGGCGCTCGGCTTTCTGGGCCGCTGGCAGGTCGGCGTATTTCTGGCCGAACAGGAAGATCTGCGCCAGGACCTGGTTGGCGAACGAACCGTCCATGATGCGGCTCGGGTGACCGGTGGCGTTGCCCAGGTTTACCAGGCGGCCCTCGGCCAGCAGGATCAGGTAGTCATCGTTCTGCGGGTCGAAGCTGCCTGTACCGGTGCGGTGAACCTTGTGCACCTGTGGCTTCACTTCTTCCCACGCCCAGTTCTTGCGCATGAAAGCGGTGTCGATTTCATTGTCGAAGTGACCGATGTTGCAGACCACGGCGCGCTTCTTCAGGGCCTTGAGCATGTTGGCGTCGCAGACGTTGACGTTGCCGGTGGTGGTCACGATCAGGTCGATCTTGCCCAGCAGTGCCTTGTCGATGCTGGCCTCGGTGCCGTCATTGTTGCCGTCGATGAACGGCGAAACCAGTTCGAAACCGTCCATGCAGGCCTGCATGGCGCAGATCGGATCGACTTCGGACACCTTGACGATCATGCCTTCCTGACGCAGGGACTGGGCCGAACCCTTGCCCACGTCACCGTAGCCGATCACCAAGGCCTGCTTGCCAGAGAGCAAGTGGTCGGTGCCGCGCTTGATGGCGTCGTTGAGGCTGTGACGGCAGCCGTACTTGTTGTCGTTCTTGCTCTTGGTCACCGAGTCGTTGACGTTGATGGCCGGGATCTTCAGCTCACCCTTGGCCAGCATGTCCAGCAGACGGTGGACGCCGGTGGTGGTTTCTTCGGTCACGCCGTGGACCTTGTCCAGCACGGCCGGGTATTTCTTGTGCAGCAGCTCGGTCAGGTCGCCGCCGTCGTCGAGGATCATGTTGGTGTCCCATGGCTGGCCATCCTTGAGGATGGTCTGCTCCAGGCACCACTCGTACTCTTGCTCGGTTTCGCCTTTCCAGGCGAAAACCGGGATGCCGGCAGCGGCGATGGCGGCAGCGGCCTGATCCTGGGTCGAGAAAATGTTGCAGGACGACCAGCGCACTTCGGCACCCAGGGCAACCAGGGTTTCGATCAGCACAGCGGTCTGGATGGTCATGTGGATGCAGCCGAGGATTTTTGCGCCCTTCAAAGGCTGTTCGCCAGAGTATTTGCGGCGCAGGCCCATCAGGGCTGGCATTTCGGATTCGGCGATGATGATTTCGCGACGGCCCCAGGCAGCCAGGGACATGTCGGCGACTTTGTAGTCGGTAAAAGCTGCAGGCGTGATAACAGCGCTCATGAAGAGCCTCCATTCGTAATGTATGCGAATGGGCGCCGTTGTGCGTTTAGTGCCAGTGCGGGGAACCCCGTATCAGCAACGCCCCATCCGAGCCTGACAGGTCGAGCCTGCTGCAGCGCCCCTCGGACGGGTGGCGGGAACGACCCAAAGCGTGGGCCGATGAAACGGTGGCGATTATAGCGGGCTAAGCGGATCTTCCAAAGGGTTTCTGTCGGCAAATCAAAAATGCCGATGATCGTCATAGGGGCGGCGACGTAGAGCCTGCCCGCCGGGTCTGCCATGATGCGGACATTCATCGGCCAGACGCTCAGGAGTGAACATGAATTTCCACACCCGCAAATGGGTCAAGCCCGAAGACCTCAACCCCAACGGCACGCTGTTCGGTGGCAGCCTGCTGCGCTGGATCGACGAAGAAGCGGCGATCTATGCCATCGTCCAGCTCGGTAACCAGCGTGTGGTCACTAAATACATCTCCGAAATCAACTTTGTCAGCGCCTCGCGCCAGGGCGACATCATCGAGCTGGGGATTACCGCCACCGAGTTTGGCCGCACGTCCATCACCCTGACCTGCGAGGTGCGCAACAAGATCACTCGCAAGAGCATCCTGACGGTGGAAAAGATGGTTTTCGTCAATCTCGGCGAAGACGGCTTGCCCGCGCCCCATGGCCGGACCGAGATCAAGTACGTCAAGGATCAGTTTAAGGACGATGCCGTCGAATAGGGTCGGCGTTGTGTTCTT
>NZ_JBHFJB010000117.1:74163-77081 GCF_057334555.1 Pseudomonas sp. AGC41 | reverse complement strand
GTTCTTCGCGAGCAGGCTCGCTCCCACATTGGACTAGTCCTTACCGCCGGATCCTCTGTGGGAGCGAGCCTGCTCCCGAAGGCGGCATTACCGGCGCCGGTCATTTCCTGGCGCCACTGAACAGCTCCGAACGCCGCGTGTCGTAGGTACATCACGCCACCGGTTCAGGAGTTGTATGGACACTCACAAAGACGGCAAGACCCCTGACCTCTCGGCAGAGGAACAGCATGAGGTCGACCGCAACCAGCCGCCACGGGCGGCGGTTTTGCATGAAATCATACGTACCCAGGGTGATCAGGAGCTGGAGCGCAGTGTCGCCGCGCTGTGGTGGTCGGCCCTGGCGGCCGGTTTGACGATGGGCTTGTCGCTGATGGCGATGGGGCTGCTCAACTCCCGGTTGCCGGATGACGAAGGCTTCAAGGTCATCGCCAGTTTTGGCTACTGCGCCGGCTTCCTGGCAGTAATCCTCGCGCGGCAGCAGTTGTTCACCGAAAACACCCTCACGGCCGTGTTGCCGATCATGAGCAAACCCACGCTGGGCAATTTCGGCCGGTTGTTCCGGTTATGGGGCGTGGTGCTGGTGGGCAACCTGTGCGGCACCTTGCTGGTGGCCTATGTGATGCTGCACCTGCCGATCTTTGACCGGCGCACCGACCTGGCCTTTCTGGAGATTGGCCGCAAGGTGATGGAGAACGACGCCGGCCAGATGTTCGCCAAAGGCATCATTTCCGGCTGGATGATCGCAACCATGGTGTGGATGATCCCCTCCATGGAGAACGCCAAGATGTGGATCATTGTCCTCATCACCTACCTCATGGCGCTCGGGGATTTCACCCACATCGTCGTGGGATCGGCCGAGGTGTCTTACCTGGTGTTTGCCGGGCAGCTGTCGTGGGAGGACTTCTGGATGGTGTTCGCCGCGCCGACCCTGGCGGGAAACATCATCGGCGGCAGCTTCATCTTTGCTTTGATCAGCCACGCTCAGGTGCGCAGCGAAACCAATACGCCCCTCAGTCGGCAAGGTCTGCCGCCGCGCCGACGTGACGTTGCCGATAAATGAAGTAAAGCGCGGTCAGTACGATGAGTCCGCCGACCAGGGCGCCGGTCCACGGCAAATCGGCGAGGTCGGCGCCGCTGGCGACCACCAGGCCGCCAATCCAGGCGCCGGCCGCGTTGCCGAGATTGAAGGCGCTCTGGTTCAGGGTCGAGCCCAGATTGGGTGCTTCGTGGGCCTGGTCGATGATCAGCAATTGCAGGATCGGGCACAGGGCGAAGGCGAAGACGCCCCACAACACCAGGGTGATTGCCGCCGGAATCACCGATTGGCTGGTCTGGCTGAACGCGGCAAGCACCAGCACCACGGCCAGCGCCATGCCCACCAGGGACGGCAACAGGCGTCGGTCGGCCAGGCGGCCGCCAAGGAAACTGCCCGCCGTCAGGCCCACGCCGAATAACAACAGCATGATGGTGATGCCGTGGGGGCTTACGCCAGTGATGTCCTGCAGGATCGGTGCGATATAGGTGAACACGCTGAACAGGCTGGTCGAGGCCAGCACACTCATGCCCAGCGCCAGCAGCACATTGGCCTTGCCCAGCACCTTGAACTCACTGGCGAGGTTGGCCTTGTCCATGGGAATTTCCTTGGGCAACCACAGCCATTGGGCGATGGCAGCAATGACCCCGATGACGGCTACCGCCCAGAACGTCGACCGCCAGCCGGCGTATTGACCCAAGGCCGTACCCAGCGGCACGCCCAGCACATTTGCCAGGGTCAGGCCGGTGAACATCATTGCAATCGCCTGGGCCCGTTTGTTCGGTGCTACCAGCCCGGCGGCCACCACCGACCCGATGCCAAAAAAGGCCCCGTGACAGAGCGCGGTAATGACTCGGGCAGCCATCAGCGTGACGTAGTTCGGCGCGAGGGCGCAGAGCACGTTGCCGAGAATGAACATCAGCGTCATGCCCAGCAGCGTGGCCTTGCGCGGCATGTTTGCGGTGCCGATAGCCAGGATCGGTGCGCCGAATACCACCCCCAGCGCATAGCCGGTGATCAGCAGCCCGGCGTGGGGAATGCTCACGGCCAGGTCACGGGCGACATCGGGCAACAGCCCCATGATGACGAATTCAGTCGTGCCGATGCCGAAAGCGGCGACGGCCAAAGCAAGCAAGGCGAGTGGCATACGCAAGGTCTCTGTCTGTAGTCTTGACGCTCTGATCAGGCATACGCATGCCGATGCCTTGGTTCGAATGAACGGGCAGTAGCAGAATTATTGGAATTGATCTATGCGCAACTGAGTGCGGCGTGGTCGGGTGCAGTATAACGGTGGTGATGCTTTGCGGCATGCGCTACCTGAAAGAACCTTTCGGCCGGTCGCGACTCTTAGCCTGCGGGCTGGCATGCTGTGATGAAGCTCTAGCGGTGCTTGACGCTCGATTCTCGATAAAACTCAATAAGGAAATGCGGTATGACGGTAGCCCTGTGGTGCGTTTTGATTGCTTTTATCCTGCCTTACCTGTGTATCGGGATCGCCAAGGCCGGCGGCAGATACAGACTGCAGGATAACCACGACCCCCGGGATTTTCTCGACTCGCTCGAAGGCGCTCCCCGCCGCGCCTACGCCGCGCAATTGAACAGCTTTGAAATCGCCCCGTTTTTTGCCGCCGCCGTGATCGTCGCGCACCTGGCCGGCAATGCCGAGCTGGTCACCATCAACGTGCTGGCGGTGCTGTTCATCACCAGTCGCCTGCTCTACATCATTTGCTACCTGGCGGACTGGGCGATCCTGCGTTCGCTGGTGTGGTTCGTGGGGGTGGGGTTGGTACTGAGTTTCTTCTTTGTTTCGGTCTGAGGCTGTTTGTTGAATATTTGATTTTGTGCGGGCCTCTTCGCGAGCAGGCTCGCTCCCACAATGGATCCC
>NZ_JBHFJB010000117.1:69261-74143 GCF_057334555.1 Pseudomonas sp. AGC41 | reverse complement strand
CAATGGATCCCTGTGAATCCGGATCCCATGTGGGAGCGAGCCTGCTCGCGAAGGGATTGCACTGTCAGCTCATTCCTCAAGGGTTGGCGCTGACCGCATTCGCCACCTGTGGCACTTGTGGCAGCGCCATGCCCTTGGGCCACAACATCCAGATCTGACCTTGCTGTTTCATGTCCCCGGCCAGTTGCCCGGCTGCTTCGCCGGTACCCCAGAACAAATCCGCCCGCACTTCACCGGAGATCGCACCCCCTGTGTCCTGGGCGGCGACGGGACGGTTCAGGGCGCTGCCATCGGGGCGAGTCGTCGACAGCCACAGCAGGCTGCCCAACGGAATCACCTTGCGGTCCACCGCCACGCTGTAGCCGGCGGTAAGCGGTACGTTCAGCGAGCCTCGCGGGCCTTCGTTGCTGTCGGGGTTGCGGTTGAAAAACACATAGCTGGGGTTGCTGCCCAGCAACTCGGGGATCCGCTCCGGATGGGCCTTGGCCCAGGCGCTGATCGTGCCCATGGTCACGTCTTCTTTTTTCAGTTCGCCCTGTTCCACCAGCCAGCGGCCGATGGGCCGGTAGGGGTGGCCATTCTGGTCGGCATAACCGATGCGCAACTGGCGGCCGTCATCGAGCCGGATGCGTCCCGAACCCTGGATCTGCAGGAATTGCAGGTTCATCGGATCGGTCAGCCAGGCGATGACCGGCGCCTTCACGCCATTGGCCTCGATGGTGCTGGCGTCGTCGTAGGGTTTCAGCACGCGGCCCTCGAGGCGCCCGCGCAGGCGCTTGCCCTTGAGCTCCGGGTAAAGGCTGTCCAGCGCCACGACGATCATGTCCTCAGGCACACCGTAGACCGGGATGTTCGCCGTGGCGGTCTGGGTGAGGCTGCCGGGATAGACCGGCTCGTAGTAGCCGGTAATCAGGCCGTTGGGGCTGTTGTCTCCCGAGCGCAGGCCATAGACGTCGAGGTTCTGTTTCAGGAAGCTGCGTACCGCCGCGGCGGTTTTCGGCACATTGGCCGCCGCCGCGCAGGTCGGCCCCCAGGCCGCATCGGCCTTGAGGCGGGTGCAGGCGCTGCGCCAGGCACCGAAGCCGGCCAGCAGGTCCTCATCGGATACCGACGGCAGTGCCTCCCAGGGCGCGCTGACGTAGGTGGCGAGAGCATGGGTCTGGGGCTCCTCGACCTTTTCGCCGCGGTTGCAGCCGGCCAGCAGTGCAATCAGCGGTAAGGTCAACGCCAGGCCCGTGCGCCAGGACTTGAAGCGGCTGTTCATGATATTTCCTTTGCGGTCGTCCAGGCGCTGTCATGGGCCTGGCACCCGTATTGTTGATAGGGCCATTGGTGTTTTCCGACGACCCGGGGATACTAGCGGTCGTTTTCTGTCCAGAGGCCAAAATGTTTGTAAGACGATTTTCCATGGCAGTGCTGGCCTGCCTGATGTTGTCCGCCTGTGGTGGTGTCGATCCCAACTCGCCACTGGGTCAGCGCAAGACGATCTTCAAGCAGATGCTCAAGACCAACGAAGAATTGGGCGGCATGTTGCGTGGTCGTGTTCCGTTCGATGGCGCGCGTTTCGCCGAAGGCGCGGTGCAACTGGATCAACTCTCCCACGAACCATGGAAACACTTTCCGCAGGTGCGTGAGCAGGATCACACCAGCGCCCGGGACGAAGTCTGGCAGAAGCAGGCGCGTTTCCAGGAACTGGCCCGCAGTCTTGAAGCGGCCACCGCCGAGTTGGTGATCGCCAGTCGGGTCCAGCCCTACCGGGCCAGTAACCTGGGGCCGGCGGTGCAGAAGGTCGAGGATGCGTGCAGTGCCTGTCATAAGGAATTCCGGGACTATTAAAACCGATCCCGGTGCTTATTTATCCAGCTCGTCCACCGCTTCCTGCAGTTCCTTGCGGGACGCCGCCAACTTGTCCTTACGCTTGTTGATTCTCTCCGCGTCGCCTTTTTTCATGGCCTTTTCCAGGTCGGCCTGACGGCGACTGACTTCATGCTTGGCCTCCAGCACCTTGTTTTCACGCTCCTTGCGCAGGGAAGCATCAGTACAGTGGGTGGTGACTTCGGCCAAGGCTGTTTCCAGGCCGGCCTGCTGGTCCTGATTGCCTCGGGACTTGGCCAGTTCGATCTGGTTGATGATGCCCTGGCGCTTGGCTGCGCAACCAGTCAGTTCCGGCGTTTGTTCATCCGCCATCAAGGGCGCGGCCATGGCACCACATAAGGCCAGCAGCGCAACGGGGTACAGGAATTTCATAACAACTCCGTATCAAAACTCACGAGCGGTCGGGACAGATGCGCAGTTGGAGCGCCTCCCGTCTCTTGGGTTCAACCGCACGGGCCGGACTAAAAGCCATCGACCCCTGCGGTGCGTAATGTTTCACTCAAGGCCAGTACCTGCGGGTCGCGAAAAAAAGCGCTCAGTTGCGCGGCGCGTCCCGGCCCGATACCCGTTTCGGCTTGCCATTGTTCAGTGTCGCGTTCGGCCAGGGCTTCCCAGCGCTCCTCCAACCTTGCCCCTCCGGTGGGCGGTAAGCCAAGCGCCTTGAGCCATTGACGGAAGGGGCGTTGTCGGGCGCTGTCCAGGCTGGCGAGCAGACGGGCGCTGTTGCGTTCGCCGAAACCGGCAATGTTAGCAAGCTCGGCGGCATCGAGGGTCAACCAATCCAGCAATCCGTCGAGCTGGCCGGCGGCCAGCAGCTTCTCCCAGGTGCCAGGCCCAACATGGGGCAGGGCGAGCCCGTGTTTGCCGCTGAGCCAGTTCAGGCGTGCAAGGAACTGGCTTTCACAGCCAGGCGTCGGTTGCCAGCAGCTCAGGAAGTGATGATCGGCGGCGACCGGGACGTCGAGGCTTCGGCGTTCGACACTGCGTAGCACGACACTGTCGAGCCGTGGGATGGTCAACCCGGCCAGGCTGATGGCGACCTGATCGCCGGGGCGGATGTCCATGCCTTCCCAGCGCTTGAGTGAGCTGACGCTCACCCGGCGAATCTGTCGATCGTCGAGCATCACCGGCGCAAGCTCCAGCACCGGCGTGATGCGCCCCGTACGGCCAATCTTGAAGCGCACGTCGCGTACCTCGGCCAGCGCCTGGGCGTGTGGGTATTTCCAGGCCACGCTCCAGAAGGGCGCCCGGGCTTGCCAGCGGTCGGCGGGAGGGCGACGACTCTGGTGCAGGACGACTCCGTCGCTGGCGAATGGCAGCGGCGTGCGGTACCAATGGTTGCGCCAGTGTTCTGCATCGGCCAATGCCTGGATGGGCTGGCGATAAGGGGTTTGATTGGCAAAACCCAGTTCGTTCAGCGCGGCAACCCGTTCAGGCAGGGTTGCCGGCCCTTCCGGCCATTCCCACACGAACAGGCCGATGCCGGAAGCCTCGTTCGCGCTCAGGTCCTTGCGGGCCATCAGCCCCGCCACGATTGATCGAGCGTTAAGGCTGCCGCTGACGGCCTGTACGTGATCGTCGAGCCGCCAGTAGAGCTCGCCCTGGACGAGCAGGTCCGCAGGTTCGCGCAACCGTTGGGGGATGTCGCCGATCTTTCGTGCAGTGTTGGTCCAGTCATGTCCCTGGATGCCATCGCCGCGGCTGATCGCCTGGTGCAGGCGCCCACCGCGATAAACCAGGGTAACCGCTACGCCATCGACTTTCGGCTGGACCCAGACGTCGTTGCGACCTTGCAACCAGCTGCGCACGGCGTCGGCATCCTGGAGTTTATCCAGGCCGGTATGAGCGATCGGGTGGGAGACTTTCCCGCCAGCGGAGCGCAAGGGCGTGCCCGGTGACCCGAGGCCAAGGCAGTTGCGCCAATCTTCCAGTTGCGCCCGGGACTGATCGTAAAGCTCATCGGCCACCAGGGACTGGCCGAGGCGGTGATAGGCATCATCCCATGCGTCAATCTGCTGCTGGAGGACGTCGATCTGTGCCTGAGCGCCTTCGGTTGGCCCACTCGGGCAGGGGGCTGCGATGACGGGCATAGCCAGTAAAAAGCATACAAGTGCACGCAATAACGACAGCATCGAAGCATCCTTGCCAGGTGAGGTACTGGAAGGCTAGTCACTGTCGCGAAAGGCGCGAGGCCCAGTGCGTTACCGGGTTTTGCCAAGCACGATGGCGCAGCGGTGGCGGTACAGTCGGGAGTGATTTGCCCGGGCAACTGTGCCTTGAACACCTCACCGAGCGGTGCAGAATGGACGCTCGATCCGCTCTGCCAGGAGTGCCACCGATGGACCTGACCACGCTCGCGGTCTTCATCCCGGCCTGCTTTGCGCTGAACATGGCGCCGGGCCCGAACAACCTGCTGTCGATCAGCAATGCCTCGCGCTATGGCTTCGTCCGCGCCTGCAGCGGTGGCATCGGCCGCCTGCTGGCGTTTGCGATCATGATTGCCCTGGCGGCGGTGGGGCTGACGGCGGTGCTGCACACCTCGGAGCTGTTGTTCCTGGGCATCAAGCTCGTCGGTGCCGGTTATCTTTTTTATCTTGCTGTGCAGTTGTGGCGTGCGCAGCCTGAAGCCGCCGGCGAGGCAGAGGCCCATTCGATGAGCATGGCCAGCCTGGCGCGCCAGGAATTCCTCGTGGCGATCGGCAACCCGAAGGCGATCCTGTTGTTCACCGCTTTCCTGCCGCAGTTCGTTGACCGCGCGGGCACCGTCACCCAGCAGTTCGCGGTGCTGGGCGGGCTGTTCCTGGCGCTGGAATGCGTTGCCATTGGCTTGTATTGCTACATGGGTATTTATGCGCGGCGGCTGTTCGCCCGGCCGAGTGGCAAACGGTTGTTCAACCGGATGTGCGCGGGGTTGCTGGCCAGCGCGGCTTCGTTTTTGCTGGTGGCGCGGCGGTCTTGAACATTGTCACAACAGCAGGCACAAAAAAGCCCCTGGCGACCGAGTCGC
>NZ_JBHFJB010000117.1:64673-69195 GCF_057334555.1 Pseudomonas sp. AGC41 | reverse complement strand
GTCGCCAGGGGCTTTTTCACTGCGGTGGAGTATTACAGGCCGGCAGCGGCGCGCAGGGCGTCGGCGCGGTCGGTCTTTTCCCAGGTGAAGGTGGTGAAGGTATCGTCACCCACCGTCTTGGTCTGCGGCGTACGGCCGAAGTGGCCGTAGGCTGCGGTGTCCTGGTACATCGGGTGCAGCAGGTCGAGAATGGTGGTGATCGCGTACGGACGCAGGTCGAACACGTCACGGACCAATTGGATGATCTTGTCATCGCCAATCTTGCCGGTGCCGAAGGTGTTCAGCGAAATCGACGTAGGCTGGGCGACGCCGATGGCGTAGGACACCTGGATCTCGCAACGCTCGGCCAGGCCGGCGGCAACGATGTTCTTGGCCACATAACGACCGGCGTAAGCGGCCGAACGGTCAACCTTGGACGGGTCCTTGCCGGAGAACGCGCCGCCGCCATGACGGGCCATGCCGCCGTAGCTGTCGACGATGATCTTGCGACCGGTCAGGCCGCAGTCGCCCACCGGGCCACCGATGATGAACTGGCCGGTCGGGTTGATGTGGAACTGGGTGTCCTTGGACAGCAGTTCGGCAGGCAGCACGTGCTTGACGATCAGCTCCATCACGCCTTCGCGCAGGTCTTTGTAGGACACTTCCGGGTTGTGCTGGGTCGACAGCACGACAGCGTCGATACCAACGACCTTGCCGCCTTCGTAACGGCAGGTCACCTGGGACTTGGCATCCGGACGCAGCCAAGGCAGCAGGCCGGATTTGCGCGCTTCAGCCTGGCGCTGGACCAGTTGGTGCGAAAAAGTGATCGGTGCCGGCATCAGTACGTCGGTTTCGTTGCTGGCGTAGCCGAACATCAGGCCTTGGTCGCCGGCGCCCTGGTCTTCCGGCTTGGCGCGGTCGACGCCCTGGTTGATGTCCGGGGACTGCTTGCCGATGATGTTCATCACGCCGCAGGTCGCGCCGTCGAAGCCGACGTCGGAGCTGTTGTAGCCGATGCCGAGGATCACGTCGCGAACGATCTGTTCCAGGTCGACCCAGGCCGAGGTGGTGACTTCGCCGGCGATGATCGCCACGCCCGTTTTCACCAGAGTCTCGCACGCCACGCGGGCGAACTTGTCTTCAGCAATGATGGCGTCCAGCACCGCATCAGAAATCTGGTCGGCGATTTTGTCCGGATGCCCTTCAGACACGGACTCGGAGGTGAAAAGGGAGTATTCGCTCATCTCGATGTTTTCCTACAAGTTACCGATGGTGAGTGTCGCCAGCCGGTCGCTGAAAATGGCGAACCTGGATCTGGAAACCATTACGTAAGCCTACATAGAGGCTTTCCCCGGGCACGAGGCCCGCAGCGGTGGCCCAACGGGCCAGATCGTCCTGTTCAAACCCCAGCCAGAGATCACCGCAGGCCTCCTTGGCCCAACTCTGGTTGTGGCTGCATAACTCTGTCACCAACAGGCTACCGCCCGGTTGCAGCAGGTTGGCCATGTGCTTGAGTGCATCGGCCGGCGCGGCAAAATGGTGAAGCACCATGTTCAATACAACGCAGTCGGCCTGCAGGCTCACGCCGTTCAGAGCGTCGGCCAGTTGCAGCGTGACATTCGCCAGCGACTCCCGTTCGCACACCTGGCGGGCCAGTTCGAGCATCGCCGGGCTGTTGTCCAGCGCGGTCACCTGATTGAAGCGCCGCGCCAGTTCCGGCAGGAATGCACCGTCGCCGGGGCCGACTTCCAGCGCCGTGGCGGTGGGCTCGAAGCTGAGCTTGTCCAGCAGCGCCACGACGCTGTCACGGTATTGCGGCAGTCCTGCGATCAGGTCCTGCTGGGCGCGGAATTTCTCTGCCACCCGTGCGAAAAAATCCTGGCTGGCGGCGGCGCGTTGCCCGTGTACCTGGGCGATGCGGGCTTGCACGTCCAGCGGCAAGGCCAGCTCGTCCACCTCTTCAAGCAGCGCTGAGTGCAGCTTGCCGCCCAGCAGTTCGGTGTGGGGCAGGGCGCGGCGGTAGAAAATCGCGTTGCCTTCACGGCGCGTCGCCACCAGGTCGGCCTGGGCCAGCACTTTCAAATGGTGGCTCATGCCGGATTGGCCGATGCCGAAGATCTGCGCCAGTTCCAGAACGCCGAACGAGTCGTTGGCCAGGGCGCGCAATACATTGAGCCGCAACGGATCGCCGCCGGCCTTGCAAAGGGCCGCCAGCTCATCGCAATCGTCATGGCGAATGGAAGGCACGCGTAAATTCATGGGCGGCAGTCTAGTGACGGGTCTGGCGCATCGCAAGGTCAATATCAAAAAGTTTTGATATTGCTCGATAAATGGCACTTCCCCGGAGCTGCTTGACTCTACCCAGCAACAGCGGAAAGGTTTCACCTGGCCGATGCGACTTTATCCAGCGCAAAAATCGCCTTTGGACGAGTATCTGATTGCCCCGAGGCGGGTGCGTGAGGGAAAATGCTCGCCTTTTTCAGTTTCGTTATTCAAAACCCAGGAGATCAGCGATGCCCAGCCGTCGTGAGCGTGCCAATGCCATTCGTGCCCTCAGCATGGATGCCGTGCAGAAAGCCAACAGCGGCCATCCCGGTGCCCCCATGGGTATGGCGGATATCGCCGAGGTGCTTTGGCGCGACTACCTCAAGCACAACCCGAGCAACCCATCGTTTGCCGACCGCGACCGCTTCGTGCTGTCCAACGGCCACGGCTCGATGTTGATCTACTCGCTGCTGCACCTGACCGGCTATGACCTGTCGATCGATGACCTGAAAAATTTCCGCCAACTGCACAGCCGCACCCCGGGCCACCCGGAATACGGCTACACCCCGGGCGTGGAAACCACCACCGGCCCGCTGGGCCAAGGCCTGGCCAACGCCGTGGGCTTCGCCCTGGCGGAAAAAGTCCTGGTGGCACAGTTCAACCGTCCGGGCCACGACGTTGTCGATCACCACACCTACGTGTTCCTGGGTGATGGCTGCATGATGGAAGGCATTTCCCACGAAGTCGCTTCCCTGGCCGGCACCCTGGGCCTGGACAAGCTGATCGCCTTCTACGATGACAACGGCATTTCCATCGACGGCGAAGTCGAAGGCTGGTTTACCGACGACACCCCCAAGCGCTTCGAAGCCTACAACTGGCTGGTGATTCGCAACGTCGACGGTCACGACCCGGAAGAAATCAAGATCGCCATCGAGACTGCGCGCAAGAGCGCCCAGCCGACCCTGATCTGCTGCAAGACCACCATCGGTTTCGGCTCGCCGAACAAGCAGGGCAAGGAAGACTGCCACGGCGCGCCACTGGGGGCCGAGGAAATCGCCCTGACCCGCGCTGCGCTGAAGTGGGAACATGGCCCGTTCGAAATCCCGGCCGACATCTATGCCGAATGGGACGCCAAGGAAAAAGGCCGCGCGGCCGAAGCCGAGTGGGACCAGCGTTTTGCAGCCTACTCTGCCGAATTCCCTGAGCTGGCCAACGAGTTGGTTCGTCGCCTCAGCGGCGAGCTGCCGGCTGATTTCGCCGAGAAAGCTTCTGCCTACATCGCCGAAGTCGCGGCCAAGGGCGAAACCATCGCCAGCCGCAAGGCCAGCCAGAACACCCTGAACGCCTTCGGCCCATTGCTGCCGGAACTGCTGGGTGGTTCGGCCGACCTGGCCGGTTCCAACCTGACCCTGTGGAAAGGCTGCAAGGGCGTGACCGCCGAAGATGCCAGCGGCAACTACATGTACTACGGCGTTCGTGAATTCGGCATGAGCGCGATCATGAACGGCGTTGCCCTGCACGGCGGCCTGGTGCCTTACGGCGCTACCTTCCTGATGTTCATGGAATACGCCCGCAACGCTGTGCGCATGTCGGCGCTGATGAAAAAACGCATCCTGTATGTGTTCACCCACGACTCCATCGGCCTGGGCGAAGACGGCCCGACTCACCAGCCGATCGAGCAACTGGCGAGCCTGCGCTGCACGCCGAACCTGGACACCTGGCGCCCATGCGACGCCGTGGAGTCCGCTGTGGCCTGGAAACACGCCATCGAGCGTAACGACGGCCCATCGGCGCTGATCTTCTCGCGTCAGAACCTGCAGCACCAGGAGCGCGATGCCGGCCAGATCAGTGACATCAGCCGTGGCGGCTACGTGCTCAAGGACTGCATCGGCGAGCCTGAGCTGATCCTGATCGCCACCGGTTCGGAAGTCGGCCTGGCCGTCCAGGCCTACGACAAGCTGACCGGGCAGGGCCGCAACGTGCGCGTGGTTTCCATGCCCTGCACGAGCGTGTTCGATGCCCAGGATGCCGGTTACAAGCAGGCGGTGTTGCCGTTGCAAGTCAGCGCGCGGATCGCCATCGAAGCCGCTCACGCCGATTACTGGTACAAGTACGTGGGCCTGGAAGGCCGCGTGATCGGCATGACCACCTACGGTGAGTCGGCGCCTGCGTCGGCGCTGTTCGAGGAGTTCGGCTTCACCTTGGAGAACATCCTGGGGCAGGCTGAAGAGCTGCTGGAAGACTGATCCGCTAATTGTGTCGCCTGGGCTATCGCCCT
>NZ_JBHFJB010000117.1:58482-64653 GCF_057334555.1 Pseudomonas sp. AGC41 | reverse complement strand
AAAGCGCTGGTTCAGGCAATGCAGTCTTAACAGGCTCACCCGATCAGAGAACCCCCATGCCCCAACCGCGTCCCTACAAAGTTGCACTCAACGGCTACGGCCGCATTGGTCGTTGCGTCTTGCGTGCGTTGTTCGAGCGAGGGGCGAAGGCCGGGTTCGAGATTGTGGCCATCAACGATCTGGCCGACATGGCCAGCATCGAATATCTGACGCGCTTTGACTCCACCCACGGCCGGTTTCCCGGCGAAGTGCGGGTCGAGGGCGATTGTCTGCACATTAATGGCGACTGCGTGAAGGTCCTGCGCAGCGCCACGCCCGAAGGCATCGATTGGGCGTCCCTGGGCGTCGATCTGGTGCTTGAATGCTCCGGCGCCTATAACACCCGCGACGATGGCCAGCGGTTCATCGCCGCCGGCGCGCCACGGGTGCTGTTCTCCCAGCCAATGGCCAGCGAGGCCGACGTCGACGCCACCATCGTCTACGGTGTGAACCAGGACTGCCTGACCGGCGAAGAGCTGCTGGTGTCCAACGCGTCCTGCACCACCAACTGCGGCGTGCCGCTGTTGCGCCTGCTGGACCAGGCTATCGGCCTGGAGTACGTGTCGATCACCACCATCCACTCGGCGATGAATGACCAGCCGGTGATTGACGCCTATCACCACGAGGATTTGCGCCGCACCCGTTCGGCCTTCCAGTCGGTGATTCCGGTGTCCACTGGTCTGGCGCGCGGCATTGAACGGCTGTTGCCGGAACTTGCCGGACGAATTCAGGCCAAAGCCGTGCGGGTGCCGACGGTCAACGTGTCCTGCCTCGACATCACGATGCAGACCGTGAGCGATACCGACGCCACCGAGGTCAACCGGATCCTGCGCGAAGCCGCCACCAGCGGCCCGCTCAAAGGCCTCCTGGCCTACACCGAGTTGCCTCACGCCAGCTGTGATTTCAACCATGACCCACATTCGGCCATCGTCGATGCCAGCCAGACCCGCGTTTCCGGGCCCAGGCTTGTGAACATCCTGGCCTGGTTCGACAACGAATGGGGTTTTGCCAATCGTATGCTGGACGTTGCCGAGCATTACCTGCAAACCGCTTCCAATAAACCTGCTCTCTAAACAGTTACCCAGGAATTGCGACCCATGACCGTGTTGAAGATGTCCGACCTCGATCTGCAAGGTAAGCGCGTACTGATTCGCGAAGACCTCAACGTCCCCGTCAAGGACGGTGTTGTCACCAGCGACGCGCGCATCCTGGCCTCGCTGCCGACCATCAAGCTGGCCTTGGAAAAAGGCGCGGCGGTAATGGTCTGCTCGCACCTGGGCCGTCCGACCGAAGGCGAATTCTCGGCCGAGAACAGCCTCAAGCCAGTGGCGGATTACCTGAGCAAGGCCCTGGGCCGCGATGTGCCGTTGGTCGCCGATTACCTGGGCGGCGTCGACGTCAAGGCTGGCGATGTCGTGCTGTTCGAAAACGTGCGCTTCAACAAGGGCGAGAAAAAGAACGCCGATGAGTTGGCTCAGCAATACGCCGCCCTGTGCGACGTGTTCGTGATGGACGCCTTCGGCACCGCGCACCGCGCCGAGGGCTCGACCCACGGCGTGGCCAAGTTCGCCAAAGTCGCCGCCGCGGGTCCTTTGCTGGCGGCCGAGCTGGACGCGCTGGGCAAGGCCCTGGGCTCGCCGGCCCAGCCGATGGCCGCCATCGTTGCCGGCTCCAAGGTTTCGACCAAGCTGGACGTGCTCAACAGCCTGAGCCAGGTCTGCAACCAGTTGATCGTCGGTGGCGGCATCGCCAACACCTTCCTCGCTGCCGCCGGTCACCCGGTAGGCAAATCCCTGTACGAGCCGGATCTGCTGGACACGGCCCGTGAAATCGCCGCCAAGGTCAGCGTGCCGTTGCCGGTGGACGTGGTGGTTGCCAAAGAATTCGCCGAAAGTGCCACCGCCACCGTCAAGCTGATCGACGACGTGGCCGAGGACGACATGATCCTCGACATCGGTCCGCAAACCGCGGCCAACTTCGCCGAACTGCTGAAATCCTCCCAGACCATCCTGTGGAACGGTCCGGTTGGTGTGTTCGAGTTCGACCAGTTCGGCAACGGCACCAAGGTGCTGGCCCAGGCGATCGCCGAAAGCGCTGCGTTTTCCATCGCCGGCGGTGGCGACACTCTGGCCGCCATCGATAAATATGGCGTAGCCGAGCAGATCTCCTACATTTCTACCGGTGGTGGCGCGTTCCTCGAATTCGTCGAGGGCAAAGTGCTGCCTGCCGTGGAAGTCCTGGAAAGCCGGGCCAAGGCCTGAGGCCTCGTTGACCAGGCAAAGGAGTGTTCCGATGGTCAAGACGTTCATGGCGCTGATGGCCGCGACGCTGTTGGTGGCTTGCTCGAGCAGCCCTCAAGCCACCGCGCCGGATACGCCGGCGCCAGTGCCTGAGCAAGGCTGTTATCAGGCTGACTGGCAGGCCGAGACCAACCCGGTACTGAACAAGCGTTCCGGGCCGGACGGCCTGGATAAATACGAGACGCAGGCGCCGGTCAAGGAACATGGTTGCCCTTGACGGGTCAGACTCTTAACTCATGGCGAGCGGCACGGGCCGCCCGTCGAGGAACACGGATGAAAGGCTTTATCGCCGTCGTGGCGTTGGCATTGTTGGCCGGTTGCTCGCAACTGGGTTTTTTGCAGTCGTCCGAGCCTGCTGCAGGGGGCTGGACGAGTTGGACGTGTGACAGCGAGGCCAAGGTGCTCTGGCGTTATGCCGATGCAGCGCGCAAGGAAGTCGATGTCCGGCTGGGCGGCGCTGACAAGGTTTATCGCCTCAAGCTCGAACCCGGCGCGGAAGGTTCGCTGTATAGCGATGACATGCTGGCGTTCCACATCAAGGGTGAGGAAGGCCTGGCGTATTGGGTCGCCACCAATGATCTGATTGGGCGGGGCTGCAAGGCCGATTGACAGGATTCATCTGATTTACACAGATCTGAACAGGGAAGCAGATCCAATGTGGGAGCGAGCTTGCTCGCGATAGCGGTCCATCAGGCAACAGAGATGTTGAATGTGCCACCCTCATCGCGAGCAAGCTCGCTCCCACAGGGATCGCGTCAGTGTTTGGGTTTAGCGATACGGAACACGCAGGTTCGGGCCAGCCCCGACCCGCAATGACTTGAATAGCCGCCGCCGCTCCGGCAGGCTGGCACGATTAACGACCCTCGACCGGGAGAGACACACTAATGGCACTTATCAGCATGCGTCAGATGCTGGACCACGCAGCCGAGTTCGGCTACGGCGTCCCAGCCTTTAACGTCAACAATCTTGAGCAGATGCGCGCCATCATGGAAGCCGCTGACAAGACTGACTCCCCGGTGATCGTTCAGGCTTCGGCCGGCGCTCGCAAATACGCCGGCGCGCCGTTCCTGCGTCACCTGATCCTGGCGGCAATCGAAGAATTCCCGCACATCCCGGTGTGCATGCACCAGGACCACGGCACCAGCCCTGACGTCTGCCAGCGCTCCATCCAACTGGGCTTCAGCTCGGTAATGATGGACGGCTCCCTGGGCGAAGACGGCAAGACCCCGACCGACTACGAATACAACGTCCGTGTCACCCAGCAAACCGTCGCCATGGCCCACGCCTGCGGCGTCTCGGTGGAAGGTGAGCTGGGTTGCCTGGGCTCGCTGGAAACCGGCATGGCCGGTGAAGAAGACGGCATCGGCGCCGAAGGCGTGCTGGATCACAGCCAGATGCTGACCGACCCGGAAGAAGCCGCCGACTTCGTCAAGAAAACCCAGGTCGACGCCCTGGCGATCGCCATCGGCACCAGCCACGGCGCGTACAAGTTCACCAAGCCGCCTACCGGCGACGTGTTGGCGATCGACCGCATCAAGGAAATCCACAAGCGCATCCCCAACACCCACCTGGTGATGCACGGTTCTTCCTCGGTACCGCAGGAGTGGCTGGCGATCATCAACCAGTACGGTGGCGACATCAAGGAAACCTACGGCGTGCCGGTCGAGGAAATCGTCGAAGGCATCAAGTATGGCGTACGCAAGGTCAACATCGACACCGACCTGCGCCTGGCTTCCACCGGTGCCATGCGTCGTCTGATGGCGACCAATCCTAGCGAGTTCGATCCGCGTAAGTTCTTCGGTGCGACGGTGACGGCGATGCGTGATGTGTGTATTGCGCGTTATGAGGCGTTTGGTACGGCGGGTAATGCGTCGAAGATCAAGCCGATCTCTTTGGAAGCCATGTACCAGCGGTATTTGAAGGGTGAGTTGAACGCTAAGGTTAATTGATGGTTTAGCGTTGTTGAAAAACCCGCAGTGATGCGGGTTTTTTTATGCTTGGGGTGTCGTGGTTTTGTGTGTATATCCGTTTTTTGGTGATGGCTGCTTATGGTTCCGCTCTTACAGCGGGTCACTTTCGAAAAGCGCGAAAGTAACCAAAGCGCTTTTGCCCCACCACTCGGTGCCTCGCCTCGCCTCGGCTCGGCATGCCCTCACTCCGGCATTGCTCCGTGGGCCACTCCACAATACCTGCGTTCGGCCATCGTGGTTAACGGGGCGCCCGAGATCAACGTCCACCGCGAGGCGGCCTGGTAGCCGACCTGGTTCTGGATGAGGTTCGCGTTGCCCCTGTGGGAGCGAGCCTGCTCGCGAAGGCGAGGTGTCAGTCGATGAGGATATTGGATAAGCAGGCTTCCTGGTGAGCTGCTTGCGTCAATCTTCCTGCTCGGTCTGCAAAGCGACCTTGAAGTCCTGTCCGCCGTAAAACACGCCCAGGATGAAAACCTGTTCGGGTTCAACGACAAAGGCGATCACAGTCCGTTTGCGGTAGTTTGTTATACGCAACCCCGGCCGTATATCGTCCCTCTGGTCCCCTCGGTGCGGGAATGTCCGTAGGTCTTCACAGTAGGTCGCAATAGCGTCGGTATACCTATGGGCAATTTTCGGCGAAGCCGCTGCGGCAATGTAGCGATAGAGCGCAGCTAATTGCTCAAGGGCTTCCGGTGCAAACTTGACGGTATAGACCATCAGGATTCAGCAGTGAGGTTCTGGTGCTCCGCCGCCAATCGGGAGCGCACATCATCAGCGCTTAGTGCACGCGACGGATCAGCTTTCAAGGCATCGTAAGCAGGAGCTACCTGGCCTATAAGCCAGTTTTCCAAAGCACGATCACGAGCCAGTAGCGCGCGCAGGCCATCGCGAATGACTTCACTTTCTGTCGCGTACTCGCCAGCGGCCACCTTGGCTTTCACTAGGTCGGCCATTTGGTTGGGCAGGGTGATGCTGAATTGTTGAGTGCTACGCATGACGGACCCCTTGAGACGATAGGATTTAATCCTACTCTGCTCAGAAGAATATGCACATGACCTCCTGTCATCATCTAGGGCTTGGCAAGCGGACAGTGGATGAGCATGTGCGTTGAGGATATTTGAATGGCTGGCCTCAGTAGCCGTTACAAAAAAACGGATATACACACCGATCCTGATGGCGCCGAGTCAGCCAACATTTCCGCTACAGACCCAACGCCATCGCGAGCAAGCTCGCTCCCACAGGGGATCTCCTGCAGGCAGGTTTCAGTGCTCTTCCAGGCCGCGCTGTTCGATGACACCGAACACATCGGCCACATCCTGAACCAGAATCCGGGCGACATTAGTGAGGGTATTGAGATCGCCGGCAGCCGAATCGCGCAGGGTGGTGCAGGCCATGAGTGTCAGGTAATCAAGCGTGGCATGCAGGCGTTCGCTGGCGCAGGCGTGAAGCTCGGTCAGTGGCGCGGTGCTGTCGATGAACAGGATGGGTTGGGTGGTGGCGATCGGGGTGAGCGGGGTAAAGCGGGTAGGCGTCTGATGCGTGGTCATAAGGTTTGGCTCTATTAAGTTAGGAAAATTAATTGCCACCTTTTTGCTGCGAAACAAATGGGTGGCAGTTGCGCGCGGGTTCGCAGACCAAGGAAGAGACCAAACCCGGCAGACCCGAAGGTCTCCCACGCGCAACCGCCATAAAACGAACGCAGGCGAGTGTGCCTGAATTTACATTTGACGGTGCAAAGTCTCTGTATTGATCAGTGGGCTGCGAAACCCTCGCCTGCTGACCAAAGCCAGCAGACCAACCAAACTATAGAGTAGATTTTCCAGGCCCAAAATCGACCTGTAGGACGCACCGCGCGCCCGTGG
>NZ_JBHFJB010000117.1:53301-58462 GCF_057334555.1 Pseudomonas sp. AGC41 | reverse complement strand
TCCGTGGCGAGCGAGCTTGCTCCCGCTCGGGGGCGCAGCCGCCGCAAACCGGTGTATGCGCCAGGTCTGACAAAAGATGGGGCCGCTTCGCAGCCTAGCGCGAGCAAGCTCCCTCGCCACGGGGCGTAAATTCCTACGAGTTTTTAGGACGTGAAACTTCAGGTGTTGTGATCGATGTCCAACTTGCTGAACGTCACCTTGCCGCCTTCGCTGGTATAGCCACTGTTGTCCTGGACATACACCCCGGCCTTGAAATACAACGGTTTGACCCGCCAGGCGGCGCCGACCGTGGTGTACCAGCTATTACCGGCGGCGGTGATGCCCAGGTCGCCGGTGCGATCGAGGTGGATCCGATAAGAAAAGGCCCGGTCAAGCTTCACGCCTGTCGCCACGGTGATAACCCGGCTTTTGCTGTCATCGGGGCGCATGCGCACCTTGGCGACGATGTTGCCGGTATTTGTGGCGTCCTTGAACTGGTATTCCAACTTCACCATCGGCTTGTTGCTGTCCTTGGCATGGATCTGACCAATGACAATCTTGCCGCTGCTGGGGACCTGATTGACCACCAATGTCGCGCGTAATTGATTGTCAGCCTCTGGGTACAGCCAGTTGCGCAGGGTGCCGTCTCTGTAGGTTTCGCGTAGTTCGCTGCGCGGGTAGATCGCGTTTTCGGTCTTGGTGCCGGTCACCGGCGACCAGAAATACACCGTGCTGCCTTCGGAGTTGAAGTATTTGTCCCTGAATCCATCCACCAGTCGCGGGGTTTCGATGGTTTTCGGCGGGCTGCCTTCGGGGATGCTCAGGTTCCAGGTTGCAAGGTCGACCATGTTCGGATCCTTTCTGAGAAGAAGAAATGATTTACGCCACAGCCGGAGGCTCTAAGACGCGCTTTCTGCGGACACCGGGCTAGAGTGCGGACAAACATTTGGCACGTTCGTACGGCGGAGGTTTGGCGTCAGCAGTCCGTCAGAGTAGGGATTGGCGATTTTGTGCCGCAGATAACTGACCGTTGGTCGGTAGCGTCAAAATTTTATTGAACGATGGCTTTTTGGTGGTGCCTTGCGACGTTGGTCGAAGGGGAGCGAGTCGGCGGCGGGCTAGCAGCGATCCATGCTGCTGCTCAAGGGGAGAACTCAGAGGTTGTGATCGATATCCAGCAGGCTGAACGTGGCTTTTGCACCTTCAGTGACGTAACCAGCGTTGTCCTGCACGTAGACGCCAGCCTTGAAATACAGAGGCTTGGTGCTCCAGGTGTTGCTGATGGTGCCGCTCCACTGATAGCCAGCGCCGTTGATGGTCAAGAGGCCTGCACGGTTGAGGTGGATCAGGTACGAAAACGGCTGGTTGAGCTTGATGCCCGTGGCAATGGTGATGACCTGGCCCGTGGCGTCGTCGGGACGCATGCGCACCTTGGCGACGATGTTGCCGGTGGAGCTGTAGGTCTTGTACTGGTATTCCAGCTTCACCATGGGGCTGGTGCTGTCCTTGGTGTGGATCTGGCCAATCACCAGCTTGCCGGTGCTGGGCACCTGGCCGACGGTCAAGGTGGCGGCCAGCTTGTTATCCGCAGCCGGGTACAACCAGTTGCGCAACGTGCCGTCGCTGTTGGTTTCGCGCAGCTCGCTACGAGGGTAAATGGCGTTGGCCGTCGTGGCGCCCGTGACGGGGACCCAGAAAAACACGGTGCCGGTTTCCGAGTTGAAATACTGGTTCTTGAAGCCTTGTACCAGTTGCGAAGTTTCGATGGTCGCCGGTGGTGCGCCTTCGGGAATGCTCAGGTTCCAGGTTGCGAGATCGATCATGTCGAGGTCCTGCGTATCGGAATATAAAAGGGGTGTGCGCCGTGTCGGGTGGCTTAAACCGCCCTTTGAAGCGTCTCGAAACGCTGGATAGGGCTTTTTCTGTTGACCGTTCGGCGGATGTTTGACGTCAATTGATCGTCGCAGGTGTCGTTGCAGTTTCTGTGCCTGAGCAGGGTGACCGTTAGTCGGCTATTTCGGGCTTTGTCTGGATGATGGCGTCATGACACCTACTGCTTTTCAAAATCCCGGTCTAGAGTGAGATCACTGTATGTTGTCCGTTTTCCCACGTAGGACGGACATGGCGTCCCGATAAGAGAAGCAGCATGGAATGCGCGCAACCCCCGTTTGGCGAAGATAGCTCTGTCCTTTTGATTGTTGATGACTACCCTGAAAACCTGCTCAGCATGCGAGCGCTGTTGCAGCGTCAGGATTGGCAGGTCATGACCGCGTCCTCGGGTGTCGAGGCCCTCAACCTGCTGCTTGAACACGACATCGACCTGGTGCTGCTGGATGTGCAGATGCCGGACATGGACGGCTTCGAAGTGGCGCGGCTGATGCGCGGCAGCCAGCGCACGCGGCTCACGCCGATCATTTTCCTGACCGCCAACGAACAGTCCCAGGACGCGGTGATCAAGGGCTATGCCAGCGGCGCAGTGGATTACCTGTTCAAGCCGTTCGACCCGCAGATTCTCAAGCCAAAGGTCCATGCGCTGCTCGAGCACCAGCGCAATCGCCGGGCCTTGCAGCGCTTGAGTCAAGATCTGGAGGCAGCCAGGGCCTTTAATGCCTCGGTGCTGGATAACGCCGCCGAAGGCATCCTGGTGGTGGATGAAGGCGGTTTCATCCGTTTTGCCAACCCTTCGACGTGCCGCTTGCTCAACGCCACTGCGGACCGACTGCAAGGGATGCCGTTCCTGGATTACCTGCAGAAACCGCATATTCCCGAGTGGATCGATTCGGATATCCATGCTGCCTATCGACGTGGCGAAACCTGGCGCTTGCACGATGCCGTGCTGCGCACCGCGCCCGGCCAGCAAGTTTCGGTGGCCTTGTCCTGTGCGCCGTTGCCTTCGGAGCAGAAGGCTATGGTGGTGACGCTTCAGGACATGTCAGTGGTTCGCCACTTGCACCAGCAACTCGAGTTCCAGGCCGTCACTGATCCTCTGACCGGTTTGCTCAACCGCAGGGGGTTCTATCAGACCGCGGAAAACCTGCTGATGCGCAGCGAACGGCTGGAAAGCAACTGGGTGCTGTTGTACCTGGACCTCGATGGCTTCAAGCGAGTCAATGACTCACTGGGCCACGATGCCGGTGACCGGGTGTTGCGCTGGGTGTCGGAACAACTGAAGGCCTGCCTGCGCCCGTTCGACATCCTCGCGCGGCTGGGCGGTGACGAGTTCACCGCGCTGTTGGACCTTGAGGTGCCCGAGCAGGCGGCGAAGATTGCGGAAAAACTCATTGAGCGCGTTTCGGTCTGCCAGCAGATCGACGGTATGGACGTGGTGCTGGGCGCCAGTATCGGCATCGCCACGTATCCAGACTGCGGCTCCAACCTCGACGGGTTGCTCCGCGCGTCCGACATCGCTATGTACGAGGCCAAGCGTGCCGGCCGGCAGCAGTATCGTTTCTACGACCACGAAATGAACGGTCGAGCCCGTTCACGGCTGATGCTTGAGGAGAGCGTACGTTCGGCGATTGAAAACCGCGACTTCAATATGGTCTATCAACCACAGGTCAGTATCCTCGACGGAAGGACCCGAGGGTTCGAGGCGCTGCTGCGTTGGCAGCACCCCAGCGTCGGGGATGTACCGCCGGGCTTGTTCCTGCCGTTGCTGGAGGAAGCTCGGTTGATCAGTCGGCTGGGCAGCTGGATCTATCATCGCAGTGCGTCCCAGCGCAAAGTCTGGGAGCGGATGTTTCCCGACGACCTGGTATTGGGCGTGAGCCTGAGCAGTACCCAGTTCGGCATGCCTAACCTGGTGACCGAGTTGCGCCAGGTCCTGGACCGCCATGCGTTGAAACCGCGGCAGCTGGAGGTCGAGATCACCGAGGATGCGCTGATGCGCAATCCCGACGAAACCCATAAGCAACTACGCCTGCTGCGTCACCTGGGCGTGCGGGTGGCGCTGGACGACTTCGGTTCGGGGCCTTGCTCGCTGGCGCATCTGCGCGATCTTGAACTCGACACGCTCAAGCTTGATCGGCACTTGATTGCCCGCTTGCCGGACTCGCCCAGGGACGCCGCGCTGGCCGCCTCGGTGATCGAGCTGTGCAAGCAATTGGGCTTGCGAGTGATCGCCGAGGGGGTCGAGACGCCGCAGCAATATCATTGGCTCAAGGCCCATGGCTGTGAATATGTGCAAGGCTTCCTCGTGGCGCGGCCCTTGATGGCCGAGGACACCGATGCCTTCGCCCGGCCATTCGACTGGAGCGCGGTGCCGGCCTGAATTCGCTACACTGGCGACCTCCAGTGACTGTGTTGCCGTCGATGACCGTTCTCAAATACCTCCAGGCGTACCCCGCCGCGCTGCAAACCCAGGTGCAGCAACTGATTGCCGAGGATCGGCTGGGCGATTACCTGCAACAACGCTATCCCGGCCGCCATCCGATCCAGAGCGACAAGGCGTTGTACGGCTATGCGCTGGATCTCAAGCAGCGCTATCTGCGTAACGCGCCAGCCATCGACAAAGTGCTGTTCGACAATCGTCTCGACCTGACCCATCGCGCGCTTGGGCTGCATACGGCGGTGTCGCGGGTGCAGGGTGGCAAGCTCAAGGCCAAGAAAGAAATCCGCATCGCTTCGTTGTTCAAGGACGCGGCACTCCAGTTCCTGGAAATGATCGTGGTGCACGAGTTGGCCCACTTCAAGGGGTCGGACCACAACAAGGCCTTCTACCAGCTGTGTGAACATATGCTGCCGGGCTATCACCAACTGGAATTCGACCTGCGGGTGTACCTGACCTGGCGGGATCTGCAACAAGACAAGGGATGAGCGAATGGACGTCAGCAAGACCAAGAGCAGCTTCTATCGTCGACTGTACGTGGCTTACCTGATCGACAGCGGCCTGGCCAACAACATTCCCGCGCTCACCGAAGTTACCGGCATGCCTCGGCGCACAGCCCAGGATACCGTCGTGGCGCTGGCGGACCTGGACATCCTCTGTGAATTCGAGCAGCAGGAGGGCGCGCGCAACCACGCCGGGCGGTACCGGATTCGCGATTGGGGGGCGATTGATCGACGGTGGATCGAGCAGAATCTGCAGCGGATCAAGGCGGTGCTTGAGTACCCCTGAGCGTTGAGGGTGGCTGGGCTGGCGCCTTCGCGAGCAGGCTCGCTCCCACCGAGGCCTGTTATGAAC
>NZ_JBHFJB010000117.1:51760-53279 GCF_057334555.1 Pseudomonas sp. AGC41 | reverse complement strand
CCTGGGTTCCTTGTGGGAGCGAGCCTGCTCGCGAAGAGGGCCTCAGGGCCGATGCATCCCGATGTGCGGAATCCCATCCTCGAGATATTCCACGCCCACCACTTCAAACCCGTATCGCCCGTAATACCCTTGCAGATGCGCCTGCGCCGACAACGAGATCGACACGCCGGGCCAGTGCTTCTCCGCCTGCTTCAGGGCTTGTTCCATCAGCATATGCCCCAGCCCTTGCCCCCGCGCCTCGGGAGCGATGACCACGCGGCCGATCACCACATCGCTGTTTCGCGAATGCGGATCGAGCAAACGAAGGTAAGCGACCAGGTGGTTGTCCTGCCAGGCCATCAAATGGCAGGTGTCGCCGTCCAGATCCAGTCCATCGACGTCCGGGTAGGCGCAGTTCTGTTCGACGACGAAGACCTCGGCGCGCAGTTTCAGGAGGGCGTATAGCTGTTCCTTGCTCAGGTCAGTGTGATGTTTGCAGACCCAGTCGATATCCATTTTTTGAATTTCCCAGAGAACCTGCTGCCGATATTAGGCGCCCTTGCGTCGGAAGTCTCTTTTCAATCGGTCAAAAAATCTGTGATAAAGACCAAAATGCCATCATCGATTTGTCGCGGTATTGCCTTCTTTATGTAATCTTCAATCCAGCGCTGCGCAGCGGTTTCGATGAGCTAACGTTAGGACCGGATGCCTTGGGGCATCCTTGGGTTTCGGCTAAAAACAAACCGGGCTTTGAACCCGTCAAGGAAGTCAGGCATGCCGCGATTGCATCGAGCTCTTGCTTTGGTCGGGTTGCTGTTGCTGAGCCATAACGCCTGTGCGCAGAAACTGCGTCTGGTCGCCGATGCCTGGCCACCCTTTACCGACTCGACACTGGTCAATGGCGGCCTGGCGACCGATATCGTCACCACCGCCCTGGCGCGCGCCGGTTATGCCAGTGACTTCGAGCAGGTGCCCTGGGCTCGGGCGATGCTGGAGATCAGCGAAGGGCGATATGACGTGCTGATCAACGCCTGGTACGCCGAGGAGCGCACCCATGTGGGCCAGTTCTCGGCCGAGTACCTGCTCAACCGCGTGCGCTTTATCAAGCGCAAGGATGCGCCGCTCGATTTCGAGAATCTGCAGCAGTTGTATGCCTACCCCATCGCCGTGGTTCGCGGCTACGCCTATTCCAAGGCGTTCGATGAAGACGAACAGATGCAGAAAGTCCCCGTGCATAACTTCGCGATGGCCGTGCGCATGCTCGCCGCCGACCGGGTGAAGCTGACGCTGGAAGACGAGTACGTCGCCCGTTATTACCTGGCCCGCGAATCCGCCAAGGTGCGCAATGCGGTGGAATTTCTACCCAAGCCGTTGAGTGAAAACAGCCTGCATATTCTGGTCAGCCTGAAGAACCCTGAGCATGCGCAGATCGTCGCCGGGTTTGATCGGGAGATCGCGGCGATGAAGGCGGATGGGAGTTATCAGAAGTTATTGGAGGCCCATGGGATGTGAAGCTACTGTTCGGCTGATGGCCCCTTGG
>NZ_JBHFJB010000117.1:49347-51725 GCF_057334555.1 Pseudomonas sp. AGC41 | reverse complement strand
CTGAAAATGCCTGCCACTGTGGGAGCGAGCCTGCTCGCGAAGACGATGGCATGGTCGCCACAATCCTCAAGCCTCACTGGTGTCCTTGATCAGGTGCGCCGCCAGCGTCCGCAACGGCCCCAGTTGGCGGCAGATCAGCGCCAGTTGCGTCTGCACCAGCCGCTGGCCCTCGTCGATTTCATCGGGCATCAGCTCAAGCTCGCTGGCGAGGGCTTCTTCTTCGTCGCTCTGGATCGCGATCGGCTGTTTGCTCGCCAGGCCCTGGGCAATTTCATCGATGCTGGTCGCCAGCCTTGCTCCGGCGCCGTCGATCAGTTGCTCGCGCACCTCAGTCGGCAGTTCGGTGCCCCGGTGGGCGCCGAGCCCCGACAAGTAACTGAGCAGGGTGTGGGACAGCACCAGGAAGCGGAACCCCACGTCGGCCTCCTTACGGAAATGGCCCGGCTCCATCAGCATGTTCGCCAGCGTCGTGGACAGCGCGGCGTCGGCGTTATGGGCGTTGCGCCGGGCCAGGCGATAGGCCAGGTCGTCGCTTTTGCCTGCGGCGTATTGCTGCATGATCTGGCGCAGGTAGATGCTGTTGCAGGTCAGCGTATTGGCCAGCACCTTGTTCAGTCGCCGGCCCTGCCAGTCCGGCAGGAACAGGAACACCGCCAGCCCGGCGATCAGGCTGCCGAGCAAGGTATCGAACAGCCGTGGCAGCAGCAGCCCGTAGCCGTCGCCGACCTGATTGAAGCAGAACAGCACCATGACGGTGATCGCGGCAGTCGCCAGGGTGTAGCGGGTGGTGCGGTTGGTAAAGAACACCACCCCCGCGGCAATGGCGAAGCACGACTGCACCACCGGGTTGGGAAACAGGTCGAACAGCGCCCAGGCCACCGTCAGGCCGATGGCGGTGCCGATGATCCGCTGGCCGAGCTTGCGCCGGGTGGCGCCGTAGTTGGGCTGGCAGACGAACAAGGTGGTGAGGATGATCCAGTAGCCCTGGGAGGGGTGGATCAGGTGCACCATCGCGTAGCCCACGCTCAGCGCCAGGGGCAGGCGCAGGGCATGACGGAACAGCAGCGAGGTCGGCGTGAGCTGCGTGCGCAGGCGGACCCAGACGTCCTTGAGGTTGCGTGGCGAGCGGTCCAGCAGGCTGCTGTCGGTGGCATCGGCTAGGGCGTCGGGGTTGCTCGCGTCGCTGAGCAGGCGGTCCAGGGTGCCGAGGTTGACCGACAATGCTCGCAGTGAACGCAGCAGGCCGCGCCAGGCCGGGTTGCTCTGGATGCGCAGGTGTTCCAGGGATGCATGCAAGTCGTTCAGGGCCTCGGCGAAGCTGTCGTCGTAGACGAACGGCTGGCGCAACTGGATCGACTCGGCCAGTGCCAGGCAAGCCTTGCCTTGCTGGCGCAGCAGGCGCTGGCAGCGGAACAGTACGTCGCTGTGGAAGAACGCCTCGGCCAGGGCGTTATAGGGATAGTGCGAGGAGCTGGCGCGTTCGTGGATGTCCTGGGCGAGGAAGTACAGCTTCAGGTAGCGGCTGACTTTCGAGCCCGGCCGACCATTGCCGACGCGGTGCAGGATGATTTCCTTGGCGCTGTTGAGTGCGGCGACCACCCGGCCATTCTGCTGGGCCAGCTCCAGGCGTCGGGCCTCGATATCCAGCTGACGGATCGGCTCCAGCAGCGATGACTTGAGTTTCAGGTAGCGCCCCAGTTCGCGGAACAGCCGCGCCAGGCTCTGCTGCACCGGCTGGTTGGAAAACAGCGCGTGCCACAACACCGAGAGCAGGCCATACCAGGCGGCGCCGGCCACCAGCAGCACCGGCTCATGCCAGAAGTCCGTGACCGCACCGCCGCGCTGGTCCACGCCGATCATGGTGTAGACCGAAAGAATCAGGGTGGCCGAGGCGATCGCGCCATAGCGCTCGCCCAGGGCACCGAGCATGGTCAGGCCGAAGGCCGCCAGGGCCAGGGCGACGATGAACAGGATGGGATAGGGAAACAGCAACTCCACCGACAGCGCGGCGATGCTGAAGCACACCAGCGTCACGGCCAGCGCGTTGAGACGGCCTTGCCAGCTGTCGTCGGTCTCGGCCAATGCGCTGGCGATGATGCCGAGGAACAGCGGAATCAGCAGCGCCATCTTATCCAGGTACCAACACAGCACCATGCTGCCGGTCAGGGCGATGAACACCCGCACGCTATAGCTGAATTTATCCAACGCCCAAAGGCGACGCAGAGACTGGCTGAACGAGGTCGATGACATGAAGTGCACGGGCCTGACGGGCAATGACGCTAAATTGAGGCAGTAATGACGCCGATGCAATGGCGACGATCACATCCGGCAGCAAAAAGTGTTCCGGAAGCCGCCACCAGACCCTGTGGGAGCGAGCC
>NZ_JBHFJB010000117.1:47945-49327 GCF_057334555.1 Pseudomonas sp. AGC41 | reverse complement strand
GGCGTTGGATCAGTCGGCATTGATGTTGCCTGATTCACCGCCATTCGCGAGCAGGCTCGCTCCCACACAGGGATCATTGCTAACTTCAAGTCTGTCCGGATCAGACGTACTGCGCCGCCGCATACCCCGAAGCCCAGGCCCACTGGAAGTTGAAGCCGCCCAGGTGACCGGTGACGTCGAGCACTTCGCCAATGAAATACAGCCCGGGGCTTTTCAGCGACTCCATGGTCTTGGAAGAAACTTCTCGGGTGTCGACGCCGCCCAGGGTCACTTCAGCGGTGCGGTAGCCTTCGGTGCCGGCGGGAACGACGCTCCAGCTCGCCAGCTTCTCGGCGATCTCCGCCAGTTCCGCGTGGGTGTATTGCTTCATTGGCTTGGAGACGAACCAGGTGTCGGCCAGCAGGTTGGCCATTTTTTTGGTGAACAGTTCGCCCAGCAGGGTCTTGAGCTCGCTGTTCGGGCGTTCGGCCTGTTGCTGTTGCAGCCACTGCGGCACGTCGTGGTCGGGCAGCAGGTTGATCTGCACCGTGTCGCCCGGCTCCCAGAACGACGAGATCTGCAAGATCGCCGGACCGCTCAAGCCGCGATGGGTGAACAGGATGTTCTCGCGAAAACCCTGCTCGTTGCAGCTCACCAGACAGTCCACCGATGTGCCCGACAGTTCGGTGCACAGGCTCTTCAACTGATCGGTGATGGTGAACGGCACCAGCCCTGCACGGGTCGGCAGCAACTGGTGGCCGAATTGCCTGGCCACCTGATAGCCGAAGCCAGTCGCGCCCAGGGTCGGGATCGACAGCCCGCCCGTGGCGATCACCAGGGATTGGCAGGCAATGGGCCCGAGGGTGGTTTGCAGCAGGTAGCCGTCGGCGGTCTTCTCGATCCGCTCGATCGAGGTGTCCAGGTGCAGGTTGACGCCGGCCTGGTCACACTCGTCCAGCAGCAGGCCGAGGATGTCGCTGGACTTGTTATCGCAGAACAACTGGCCGAGTTTTTTCTCGTGATAGGGCACGCCGTGCTTGGCCACCAGCGCGATGAAATCCCATTGGGTGTAGCGGGCCAGGGCCGACTTGCAGAAGTGCGGGTTCTGCGAGAGGAAGTTGCCCGGTTCGGTGTACATGTTGGTGAAGTTGCAGCGTCCTCCGCCCGACATGAGGATCTTCTTGCCGGCCTTGTTGGCGTGGTCCAGCAGCATCACCTGCCGCCCACGCCCGGCGGCGGTCAGCGCGCACATCAACCCCGCGGCGCCAGCGCCAATGATCACGACTTCGGTAGAGCGCAAAACGGTGTCCTCTCAGCTTCACCACAAAACCCATGTGGGAGCGAGCCTGCTCGCGAAAGCGGTCTGTCGGACAACATCAATGTTGAATGTACAGGCCTCATCG
>NZ_JBHFJB010000117.1:44691-47925 GCF_057334555.1 Pseudomonas sp. AGC41 | reverse complement strand
CTCGCTCCCACAGTTTCATTTTCTGTTTGTCTATCGGTCAGAGGATCCGCACCCGCAACGAGCGTCCCTTGATCTTGCCATCGTTCAGGCGCTGCAAGGCCTGTTTGGCGATCCCGCGTTCCACCGCCACATAGGCCTGGAAATCGAAAATCGCGATCTTGCCCACCTGCGCGCCAGGGATGCCGGCCTCGCCGGTCAGGGCGCCGAGGATGTCGCCGGGGCGGACCTTGTCCTTGCGTCCGGCACCGATGCACAGGGTGCTCATGGCCGGCAGCAGCGGACCGCCGCCCTGGGGCTTGAGGTTGTCCAACTGGTCCCAGCTCAACGGCGACTTCTGCAGTTGCTCGATGGCCTGGGCGCGATGGGCTTCGGACGGCGCCACCAGGCTGATGGCGATGCCTTTCTCTCCGGCGCGACCGGTGCGGCCGACGCGGTGGATATGAATCTCCGAGTCTCGGGCCAGCTCGACGTTGATCACCATGTCCAGCGCATCGATATCCAGGCCACGGGCGGCCACGTCGGTGGCGACGAGGACCGAGGTGCTGCGGTTGGCGAACATCGCCAGGACCTGGTCGCGGTCGCGCTGTTCCAGGTCACCGTGCAGGCCGACGGCAGAGATGCCCTTGGACGTCAGGTGATCGACGGTTTCCTGGACCTGCTGCTTGGTGAAGCAGAACGCCACGCAGGAGGCCGGGCGGAAATGCGCCAGCACCTTGACCACCGCGTCCATGCGCTCCTCGGGGGAGATCTCGTAGAAGCGCTGCTCGATCTGGGCGTCGGAGTGCAGCGCCTCGGCCTTGACCTGCTGCGGGTTACGCATGAACTTGGACGACAGCTGCTTGATGCCCACCGGATAAGTGGCTGAGAACAGGAGGGTCTGGCGGCGTTCCGGGGTCTGCTGGATGATGTCTTCGATGGCGTCGTAAAAGCCCATGTCGAGCATGCGGTCGGCTTCGTCGAGGATCAGCGTATTGAGGCCGTCGAGCACCAGCGAACCCTTGCGCAGGTGCTGCTGGATGCGCCCCGGCGTGCCGACGATGATGTGGGCACCGTGTTCGAGGGAGGCGATCTGCGGGCCGAAGGACACGCCGCCGCACAAGGTCAGGACCTTGATGTTGTCTTCGGCGCGGGCCAGCCGGCGGATTTCCTTGGCGACCTGGTCGGCCAGCTCACGGGTCGGGCACATCACCAAGGCCTGACAGCCAAAGAAGCGCGGGTTGATCGGGTTCAGCAGGCCGATGCCGAATGCCGCGGTCTTGCCGCTGCCGGTCTTGGCCTGGGCGATCAGGTCCATACCCTTGAGGATCACCGGCAAGCTTTGCGCCTGGATCGGCGTCATCTGGGCATAACCGAGTGATTCGAGGTTAGCCAGCATGGCGGCGGACAGCGGCAAAGTATTAAAAGCGGTGGCAATGGTGGTCACGGGACTGGCCTGCAAAACAAAATGTCGCGCAGTGTAGCAGCCTGGTGCCACTTTCTTCGAAAGTTCTGGACGAGCTGTGGCGCAGTTCCGAAGCGGAAAGATTCCCCTGTGGCGAGGGAGCTTGCTCCCGCTGGGGTGCGAAGCGCCCCCAAAACCGGCCAACACGGTGTCCCTGGAAATTCGTGTCGCCTGGATTGCGTCTGCTGCGCAGCCGAGCGGGAGCAAGCTCCCTCGCCACAAAAGCTCTAAATGCCCTCAGAGCCCTAAAGCTGCGTGAGTCCCATCTAGTGCTCGATATGCTCGTCCGGCCGCTTCACCCGCCGTCCGTCCTGCTTCGACAACTGGGAAAAGATCGTCGCCGCCAGCATTGCCATGATCCCCACCGTTACGAACGTCAGCTGGAACGCGCCCAGCACCGTGTCCACGCCATCATTGCCGACCTGGGCGGTAAAGCCGCCGAGCAGGGCGCCGGCGCAGGCCACACCGAGGCTCAGGGACAGTTGTGCCACCACCGACAGCAAGCTGTTGCCGCTGCTGGCGCTGGCGTCGTCCAGGTCGATCAGGGTCACGGTGTTCATCGCGGTGAATTGCAGCGAGTTGATTGCTCCCAGCACCGCCAGATGAGCCAACAACAGCCAGTACGGCGTCTGCTCGCTGACCAGGCCCATGCTCGCCAGCATCACGCCCAGGGCCAGGGTGTTGGCAGTGAGGATGATGCGATAGCCGAAGCGTTCGATCAGCGGTCGGGCCAGGGATTTGGCGACCATCGCCGCCGCCGCCAGGGGCAGCATGCTCATCCCCGCCTGGGACGGTGAATAGCCCAGCGCCACTTGTAAGAGCAACGGCACCAGGAACGGCAGGGCGCCGCTGCCCAGGCGCGCGAACAGGTTGCCGAGGATGCCCACCGCGAAGGTCCGGGTCTTGAACAGCGACGGTGGGAACAGCGCATTCTCGACGTGCCCGGCTCGCAGCCAGTACGCCGCCAGGCAGGCCATGCCGCCGAACAGCAGCAACATCACCCGCAGGTGCGGCAGATGCAGTTCCCCCAGGCCTTCCATGGCAATGGTGATCAAGACCATCGCCGCGCCGAACAGCAGGAACCCCAGCCCATCGAACCGCGTGCGCTCGCTGCCGCGCAGGTCCGGAATGAATTTCCAGACCGCGTAGCAACCGATCACGCCCACCGGCAGGTTGATGATGAAAATCCAGTGCCAAGTCATGTACTCGACCATCCAGCCGCCCATGGTCGGGCCGATCAGCGGGCCGAGGAGACCGGGGATGGTGATGAAACCCATGATCCGCACCAGCTCCGAACGCGGGTAAGCCCGTAGAACTACCAGCCTGCCCACCGGCAACATCAGCGCACCGCCCAGGCCCTGGATGACCCGCGCGCCGATCAGCATGCTCAACGAATTGGACAAGGCGCACAGCAACGAGCCGAAGCTGAACAGCAGGATCGCGCCGAAGAAAATCTTCTTGGTGCCAAAGCGGTCGGCGATCCAGCCCGAGGCCGGGATCAGCAGGGCCACGGTGAGCATGTAGGCGATGATCACGCCTTGCATGCGCAGCGGGTTTTCCGCCAGGTCGCTGGCCATGGCAGGCAGGGCGGTGTTGAGGATGGTCCCGTCCAGGGACTGCATGAAGAAAGCGATTGCCACGACCCACGGAAGCCAGCGGGCGGTGACGGCGTCGAGCGGAGCGCGGTTGGGCATGGGACCTCTTGTATGAAAAGTGAACAACTACCTGGGGCGAGGGGATCTTAAAAAAAATGAACAGTTACCTGTAGCAAGGAAGCTCTTGTGGCGGGGGGG
>NZ_JBHFJB010000117.1:26164-44603 GCF_057334555.1 Pseudomonas sp. AGC41 | reverse complement strand
CCCCCCCCCCCCCCCCACGGGAACTGCGAGTTATAGCGTCAGCGTGAGCTTCTTCACCAACGCCCCCGGCAGCAGCATCGAAGCCGTGGCCCGCTGGCTGTAGGTACTGGCCGAAAGCAGAAGTTCCCGCTCCCGGGTCAGGCCTTCGAGTTGCGAGCCGAGCAGGCTGTAGACGCTGTCGTCGAAACGCATGGTGCTCACCGGCGCCTGGATCTGGCCATCCTCGACCCAGAACGTGGCGAAACGGGTCATGCCGGTCAGGCGCGCCGCCGGTTGGTCCGAGTAGTTCAGGTACCAGAGGTTGCTGATGTACAAGCCGGTGCCGAGTTCTTCGAGAACGTGCCTTAGCGCCAGATGACCCTCTTTCATCTCCAGCGCGGTAGGGTATTCATAGCTGCTGGCGCCGTTGGCGGTCAGGCCGTATTCGGCGGCGCTACGGGAGTTGATCAGCCGTGCGTTGGCCGTGCCCTTGGCGATCAGTCCCAGGTCATCGCGAGGATAACCTTCGTCGGAAAATGCCGGGCTCAGGGAGCCGCTGACCTGCTCCGTCAACCAGACGTTGGGGCTGAAGTGGGCTTCGCCGGCGTAGAACTTCTGCAGCGGGCTTTGCTTGCTGGCGATTGCACGGGCCGAGAACCCGCCCCAACTGAGCATGCCCATGATTTCTTCCAGCGCGGCTGGCGCCAGGTAGGCGCGGTATTCACCGGGCGGCAGCGTGCGCAGGGGGCGGCCGAGGAATTGCAACTGTTCGCGTGCCTGTTCGAAACGTTGGGCGAACCCTTCGCTGCTCCAGGCGTGCCCTGCATAACTGGCTTTCACGGCCTGACCGTTCTCATGGAACAAGCTGAAGTCAAAATTGAAACTGTTGGCCTGATGCCAGCCGAAGGCGCCCGAGGAACTGGCAAAGCCTCGGCTGATCGGCCCGGCCGCATAGAACCCGACCAGGTCCAGGCCTTCTGCGGCGCGGGTGATTTCGCCGACCGCCTGCTCCGTCTCGGGCAATGGGTGATCCTGCACATTGTTGCTCTGCCAGTGGTTGTGGTTGAGCAGCAGGTAGGGATCGGCGGGCAGCAACGGCAACGTCTCGCGCAACTGTTGCAGGCCTTCGCTCAGGCGTTGCAGATCGGTCTCGGTGTCGCCGGACAAGGTGATCTGCAAGTCGGCATGGCGTCCATCGTTGATCAGCTTGAGGTTGATATTGACCTGTTGGACCTGTCCGGCCTGGCGAACCTTGCCGTGGTTGAAGCGCACGAAAGCCGAAGACTCGGCGGCATAGCCGAGGGTGAACTGTTCGGGCTCACGCAAGGCATTGCGCAGCCAATCGACCAACGCCTTGAACGCCCCGGCCTCATTTGTGACGGTGCTCATCAGGCATCTCCCCCAAATACGTCAACGTTGCTGAACACGCAGGCCGGTGAAGCATGGCCGACGCGGATGACCTGGTTCGGTTCACCCTTGCCACAGTTCGGCGTGCCGAGGACCTGGGAAGTGCCGGCGTCGCCCACGGCCCTCAAGCTTTTCCAGAACTGCGCGGAAATGCCCCGGTAGTTCGGATTTTTCACCACGCCCTTGAGCTCGCCGTTTTCGATCAACTGGCCCCATTCGCAGCCAAACTGGAATTTGTTACGGGCGTCATCGATGGACCAGGAGCGGTTGGTGCGCATCAGCACGCCGTGCTCGATGCCTTGGATCAGTTGCTCCAGGGATTGGTCGCCGGGCTCGATGTTCAGGTTCGCCATGCGGTCGATGGGCGGACGATTCCAACTGCAGGCGCGGCTGTTGGCGACCCCGTCGAGGCCGGCGCGGAACTGCGACAGCGCACCGCCCAGGGGGCGCAACAGCAAGCCTTCGCGGATCAGGAACTGTTTGCTGGCAGCGCTGCCGTCGTCGTCATGGCTGTAGCTCGCCAGTTCTTCCGGGATGTCCGGGTCGAACGTCACGTTCAGCAGGTTGGAGCCGTATTGCAGGCGTCCGAAATCGCTGGTCTTGACGAAACTGGTGCCGGCGTAATTGCGCTCGTCGCCGAGGATCCGGTCCAGTTCCAGCGGGTGGCCGATGGATTCGTGGATCTGCAGCATCATCTGGTCGGGCATCAGCAACAGGTCGCGCGGGCCTTGCGGGGTGTTTGGCGCCATCAGCAATTGCAGGGCCTGGTCGGCGATCTTCGGTCCGGCACCGATCAGGCCGCAACGGTTGATCACATCGAAGCCGCCCTGCTGACCGAAGTTCTCGCGGCCCAGGGTGCGCGTCTGGCTGTCATGCCCGTCGAAGGCGGTGACGTCCAGGGCCGGGTAGATGAAGCGCTGGGCCTGGCGCAGTTCGGCACCGGCGCTGTTGAGGTAGATCTGCTCGACCTGGGTCAGGCCGATGCTGGCCTGCCAGTTCACCAGGCGTTCATCCGCGGGGACGGCGGCCGATTCGTCGCCGAGCAGTTGGTAGCAATCGCTCAATGGAGGGAACGCCTGGTCGAAATGCGGTGAGAAATAATCGGCGCGGTCGCTGGAGACCGGCTGCTCGCGCAAGTCGAGCAAAGCGTGGGGCTTGAGCCGGCGGGCCTGTTGCTCGGCGCGTTCGAGCGCCGCTTGCAGGCCGGCCTGGGACAAATCGTTGGTGGCGGCATAGGCTTCGACGCCATGGACCCGCACGGTGAGCATCGCGCCTTCGTCGCGGCTCAGGCTGGGCGGCTCGGCGACATTCTTGCGCACCGACAGATGCTGACCGGACTCGCGCACGTAACGCAGGGAAAAGAATTCAGCGCCCGTGCGCAACGCAGCAAACCGCTGCTTGAGCTGGGGGTGGAAATCGAACATGAAACCTCCTTGTCTGGAGTGGCGGTGCAGCGAGGTGCGGCGCGTTGACGCGGGCGGCTCTAGAGTAGGCCTGGGGTGGGGGAGGGATCAAGGCAGGTGGGAATTTTGCGGTGTGGCAGTCATAGAAGATGTTGAATGGGCTGGCTCCTTCGCGAGCAGGCTCGCTCCCACAGTAGGTTTTCAGTGGTCACATAGCCTGTGTCCACCACCAAACCCCTGTGGGAGCGAGCCTGCTCCGGGCGGCGATCCGACGAAGGCCGCGCCGCGGTTATGAGCCTTACTGTGCGGCAGTCGCCACTTCACGCACCGGCTTGCCACGCACCGGCGCATCGCCGGCCACGTAGTACGGCGCGGTGCTGCGTGGCAATGGCTGGCGACCGCGGATCCTGTCGGCGATTTTCTCGGCCATCATGATCGTCGGCGCGTTCAGGTTGCCGGTGGTGATGATCGGCATGATCGAGGCATCCACCACTCGCAAGCCTTGCATTCCGTGCACGCGGCCTTCGCCATCGACCACCGCCATGTCGTCGGTGCCCATCTTGCACGAGCAGGACGGGTGGAACGCGGTTTCGGCGTGCTCGCGGATAAACTGGTCCAGTTGCTCGTCGGTTTGCACTTCGATGCCCGGGCTGATCTCGCGGCCGCGGAACGGGTCGAGCGCCGGCTGTTGCATGATCTCGCGGGTCAGGCGGATGCCATCGCGAAATTCCTGCCAGTCCTGTTCGGTGGCCATGTAGTTGAAGAGGATGCTCGGGTGCTGGCGCGGGTCCTTGGACTTGGCCTGGACACGGCCACGGCTCGGCGAACGCATGGAGCCCATGTGCGCCTGGAAGCCGTGCTCCTTCACGCCATTGCTGCCGTTGTAATTGATCGCCACCGGCAGGAAGTGGTACTGGATGTTCGGCCATTCGAAATCCGGGCGGGTGCGGATGAAACCGCCGGCCTCGAACTGGTTGCTGGCGCCGATGCCGGTGCCGTTGAACAGCCACTCGGCACCAATGGCCGGCTGGTTGTACCAGAGCAGCGACGGGTACAGCGAAACCGGCTGGGTGCAAGCGTATTGCAGGTACAGCTCCAGGTGGTCCTGGAGGTTCTCACCAACGCCCGGCAGGTCGTGGACCACCGGGATGTCGAGGTTTTCCAGCAGTTTTGCCGGACCGACGCCGGAGCGTTGCAGGATCTGCGGCGAAGCGATGGCGCCGGAGCACAGCAGCACTTCCTTGCGCGCCCGGGCCTCGACGCGCTCTTCAGCGGCGCCAACGAGGTAACGCACGCCGACCGCACGCTTGCCTTCGAACAGGATCTTGTCGGTCAGGGCGTGGGTGACGATGGTCAGGGTGGAGCGCTTCTTGGCGATGTCCAGGTAACCGCGCGCGGTACTGGCGCGGCGGCCATTGGGCGTCACGGTACGGTCCATCGGGCCGAAGCCTTCCTGCTGGTAACCGTTGAGGTCTTCGGTACGCGGGTAACCGGCCTGCACGCCGGCTTCGACCATGGCGTGGAACAATGGGTTGTTGCCGGGCTTGGGCGTGGTCACGCTGACCGGACCGTCGCCGCCGTGGTAGTCGTTCGGGCCGATGTCGCGGGTTTCCGCTTTACGGAAATACGGCAGGCAGTCCAGGTAGGTCCAGTCTTCCAGGCCTGGCAGCTTGGCCCAGTTGTCATAGTCCAGGGCGTTGCCGCGGATGTAGCACATGCCGTTGATCAGCGAAGATCCGCCCAGGCCCTTGCCGCGACCGCACTCCATGCGGCGGCCGTTCATGTGCGGCTCCGGGTCGGTCTCGTAGGCCCAGTTGTAGCGTCGGCCTTGCAGCGGGAACGCCAGGGCGGCGGGCATTTGCGTGCGGAAGTCCAGGCGATAGTCCGGGCCGCCGGCTTCGAGTAGCAGGACGGTGACGCCTTCGTCTTCGGTCAGGCGGGTAGCCAGGGTGTTACCGGCCGAGCCGGCACCGATGATGATGTAATCGAATTCTTGGGACATGAAATGCACCCTCTTTTGAATTGGGTTCAGGTCGCGGTTGCCGAGATGCCTATCTTGCTCCCGCTCGGCTGCGCAGCAGTCGCAAACAGGGCGACCGTGTTCTGTCTGGATGACCTTGGGGGCTGAAGTGGGGCCGCTTCGCGGCCCAGCGGGAGCAAGCTCCCTCGCCACAAAAAGCCCCACCTCAGGTTCGTGTCAGATCAGAACACCGACGTGTAATCGCCCATTTCGACCTGTACCGATTTGATGCGCGTGTAGTTGGTCAGCGAACTGATGCCATTCTCCCGACCCACGCCCGATTGCTTGTAGCCACCGACCGGCATTTCCGCCGCGGACTCGCCCCAGGCATTGATCCAGCAGATGCCTGCTTCGAGCTGGTGGATCACGCGGTGGGCGCGGTTCAGGTCGCGGGTCACGACGCCGGCGGCCAGGCCGAAGTCAGTATCGTTGGCGCGGCGGATCACTTCTTCTTCGGTGTCGTAGGTGAGGATGCTCATCACCGGGCCGAAGATTTCCTCACGCACGATGGTCATGTCATCGGTGCAATCGGTGAACACGGTCGGTGCGACGAATGCGCCCTTGGCCAGATCGCCCTCGGTCAGGCGACCGCCGCCGCACAACAGGCGTGCGCCTTCGGCCTTGCCCTTCTCGATGTAGCCCAGCACGTTTTCCATGTGGGCGAAGCTCACCAGCGGACCGAAGTTGGTGTTTTCGTCTTCCGGGTTGCCGATGCGGATGCGCGCCACGCGTTCGGCGATCCTGGCTTCGAACGCCGCCTTCAGATGGCTCGGCACGAACACCCGGGTGCCATTGGTGCAGACCTGACCGGAGCTGTAGAAGTTGGCCATCATCGCGGTGTCGGCGGCGCGATCCAGATCGGCGTCGTCGAAGATGATCAGCGGCGACTTGCCGCCCAGCTCCATGGTCACGTCCTTGAGCGAAGAGCTCGAAGCGCTGGCCATGACTTTCTTGCCGGTGTCGGTGCCGCCGGTGAAGGAGATTTTCTCGATGCGCGGGTGCTCGGTCAGCCAGGTGCCGACTTCACGGCCACTGCCGGTCAGCACGTTGAACACGCCCGCTGGAACACCGGCTTCGGTGTAGATCTCAGCCAGTTTCAGGGTGGTCAGCGAGGTCACTTCGCTGGGCTTGAAGATCATCGCGTTGCCGGCTGCCAGGGCCGGGGCGGACTTCCACAAGGCGATCTGGATCGGGTAGTTCCACGCGCCGATACCAGCGACCACGCCCAGTGGCTCACGACGGGTATAGATGAACGAAGTGCTGCGCAGCGGAACCTGCTCGCCTTCGATGGCGGGCACCAGGCCAGCGTAATATTCCAGCACGTCGGCGCCGGTGACGATATCGACGTATTTGGTTTCGGAGAAGGATTTGCCGGTGTCCAGGGTTTCCAGGGCGGCCAGTTCATCATTGCGCTCGCGCAGGATGTCGACGGCGCGGCGCAGGATGCGCGAGCGCTGCATGGCGGTCATCGCCGCCCAGACTTTCTGGCCCTTTTCGGCGCTGACCACGGCGCGCTCGACGTCCTCGAACGTCGCGCGCTGCACCAGGGCGAGAACTTCACCGTTGGCCGGGTTGATGGCTTCGAAAGTGGCGTCGCCGCTGGCATCGCTGTACGCGCCATCGATGTAGAGTTTTTGCAGTTCGAAACGGGCCATAAAGTCCTCGCAAGTGCATGAGTGGTTGGCTGGCCACCGAGCGTGTCGTTTATAGCTGACTACGCGCTGCGGTGACGGTTCAGGAGTCGAGCGGTTCTGTGTGCTCTGGCGCTCCTGCCTTGGCCAGTTGGAAATCCATGTATTCGTAAGCGATCTGGTGTGCCTGGGCGGTATCGAACGCGTCTCCCGACAGCGCCCCGCGCAGCCACAAACCGTCAATCAGAGCGGCCAGGCCCCGTGCCGCGCTGCGTGCCTGGTCAACGGGCAAGACGCGGCGGAACTGGCTACACAGGTTCGAATACAGACGGTGATCGTTGATCCGCTGCAACCTGTGCAAAGACGGGTGGTGCATGCTGGTGGCCCAGAAGGCCAGCCAGGTTTTCATTGCCGGCCCGTTGACCTGGCTGGCGTCGAAGTTGCCTTCGATGATCACCTTCAGGTGAGCTCGCGGGCTCGGGTCCGTCAGCGCTTGACGCCGCGTGGTGACGTTCTCGCTCAGGACACTCATCAGGTACTGGGCCGTGGCCGCGATCAGGCCATTCTTGTCCTGAAAGTAGTGACTGATGATGCCGTTCGAAACACCGGCCAAACGGGCGATCAGCGCAATGCTGGCGTCCCCCATTCCGACCTGGTCGACAGCCTGCAAAGTGGCTTCGATCAACTGCTGGCGGCGGATGGGTTGCATACCGACCTTGGGCATCTGCACATCTCCTTAGGCCATCGGGCGGACGAGTCTTCGCCTGCCTTCATGAGGGCCAGTCTATTTTGTTTTGATTGAACGTTCAATCAACAAAGAATAAGCTCTGCGACAAATCGTCGCGATTTACGAAATTTCCTACGCGTAAACGGCGTAAATAAACGGACATCAAGGGCCTCACACCCCACGCATCGCGGGGGCAAGGGCTCCAGGGTGTCTTTATAACACCCGCCGGTCGGCTGCCAACTCATCGATCGGGCGGGTATTGCGTTGCCTAGTCCTTCTCTCGCACTGCCTGGAGCATCCGTGCAATGAGTTCTGCCTTGCTAATAAAGACCCCGCCGCAGAAGGTGACGGTCAACGGTTGGGTGTTCTACACCTCCACCGCGCTGATTCTGTTGTTGACCGCCATTCTGATCATCGCCCCGCAGGAGGCCGGCCGGTTGCTCGGCATCGCCCAGGCGTGGCTATCGCGCAGCTTCGGCTGGTACTACATGGTGGTCATCGCCGCTTACCTGGTCTTTGTGGTCGGCCTGGCGTTTTCTTCCTACGGCAAGCTCAAGCTGGGCAGCAAGGACGACACGCCGGATTTCAGTTATGGCGCCTGGGCCGGGATGCTGTTTTCCTCGGGCATCGGCATTTCGCTGTTGTACTTTGGCGCATCCGAGCCACTGGACCATTTCTTCAACCCGCCCGAAGGCATCGCCGGAAGTAATCAGGCTGCGCGCCAGGCGGTGCAGCTGACGTTTTTGCATTGGGGTTTGCACGGCTGGGCGATCTACGCCCTCGTGGGCCTGGCCGTGGCCTATTTCGCCTACCGGCATAACCAGCCGCTGGCGCTGCGTTCGGCCCTGTATCCGCTGATGGGCGAACGCTGGGTCAAGGGCGCGGCCGGTCACGCGGTGGACGGCTTCGGCATGTTCGTGACGTTGCTGGGGCTGGTGACCAACCTGGGGATCGGTTCGCTGCAAGTCGCCTCCGGGCTGGAAAACCTGTTTGGCATGGAGCACAGCAACACCAACCTGCTGATCGTGATCATCGTGATGAGCAGCGTGGCGACCATCGCCGCCGTGTCCGGCGTGGAGAACGGCATCCGCCGGCTATCCAACCTGAACATCGTGCTGTTCAGCGGTTTGCTGATCTTCGTCTTGCTGTGCGGCCCAACCCTGCATCTGCTCAACGGCTTCGTGCAGAACATTGGCGACTACCTCAACGGCGTAGTGCTCAAGACGTTCGATCTGTACGTGTATGCGGACGACAACGCCAAGTCGGGCCGCTGGATGGGCCTGTGGACGCTGTTCTACTGGGCCTGGTGGATTTCCTGGGCGCCATTTGTCGGCATGTTTATCGCGCGGATTTCCCGTGGCCGCACCGTGCGCGAGCTGGTGGCCGGCGTGTTGCTGATTCCCCTGGGCTTTACGCTGGCCTGGCTGTCGATTTTCGGTAACTCGGCGCTGGATCTGGTGATGAACCACGGGGCGGTGGAGCTAGGCAAGACCGCACTGACGCAGCCGTCGATGTCGATCTATCAGTTGCTGGAGTATTACCCGGCGTCGAAAGTGGTGATCGGCGTGTCGATCTTTGTCGGTTTTGTCCTGTTCCTGACCCCGGCGGACTCCGGCGCGGTGATGATGGCTAATCTCTCGTGCACGGGCGGCAATGTCGATGAAGATGCGCCCCACTGGTTGCGGATCTTCTGGTCGGTGGTGATCACGCTGGTGACCATCGGCCTGTTGTTTGCCGGTAACTTCGAAGCCATGCAAACCATGGTCGTGCTGGCCGGGCTGCCGTTCTCGGTGGTGCTGGTGTTCTTCATGTTCGGCCTGCACAAGGCCATGCGCGAGGATGTGCGGGTTGAGCAGCAGGAGTTGGCGGCGCCGGGCCGGGTCTATAGCTGAAGCTCGGTCTGGCCAGGCTCTTGTGGCAAGGACGCTCTTGTAGCGAGGGAGCTTGCTCCCGCTGGGACGGTCCGACGCTTCGGGCGAAGCAACCCCAGAACCTGACACCGCGTGGCTCCAGGTGGAACAGTGAACTAGGGTTTGCGACTGCTGCGCAGTCGAGCGGGAGCAAGCTCCCTCGCCACAGTTGTCAGCATTCCAAGCCCAGTATCAGCATCCCAAGTCAGTACCAGCATTTCAAACCTGGTACGAGCATCCGACCTTGGAAGGCACAAACAAAAACGCCGCGATCATCTCGCGGCGTTTTTGTGTACCCGGGCTCAGCCCAGGTTCTTGCCGAGCAGCGCGTGGTACAGCTCGCTGTCGCCGAGGATCCCGACGACCTTCTGGTTATCGTGGAGCACCAGCTTGTTGCCGGTCTGATAGCGGATCTGCAAGGCGTCGCGCATGCCGATGCTGGAGTCCACCAGGGTCGGACGGCGGCCGAGGCCCTCGACGGCCTGGCCCGGTGCCCAGTTTTGCAGGTCCAGCGCGGCGCCGTTCTGGCGGGCGCCCTTGATGGTGTTGCCTTCGGCCAGGTCGAGCCAGGAATCGCCGCCCGGGTCCAGGCACACGGAACCGTTGATGCGTTTGCAGTTGTCCAGGGTGCGCATCAGGCTGCGGCCGCAGAGCACGTTGAGCGGGTTGGTGTGGGCGACGAAGGTGCGCACGTAGTCATCCGCCGGGTTCAGCACGATCTGTTCCGGCTTGCTGTACTGGATGATGCGGCCGTCTTTCATAATGGCGATGCGGCTGCCCAGTTTCAGGGCTTCGTCGAGGTCATGGCTGACGAATACGATGGTCTTGCTCAGCTTGCGCTGCAGCTCCAGCAGTTCGTCCTGCAGGCCTTGGCGGATCAGCGGGTCGAGGGCCGAGAAGGGTTCGTCCATGAGCAGGATATCGGCGTCCATCGCCAGGGCACGGGCCAGGCCGACCCGTTGTTGCATGCCGCCGGAGAGCTCGTCGGGCTTCTTGTTGCGCCACTGGGTCAGGCCCACCAGCTCAAGCTTTTCATCCACCAGCTTCTTGCGTTCCTTCTCCGGGCGGCCCTGCATTTCCAGGCCGAAGCTGATGTTCTCACGCACCGTCAGCCAGGGCATCAGGGCAAATTTCTGGAACACCATGGCGATGCGCTTGGTGCGCATCATCTTCAGCTCGGCGGGGGTGCAGGAGGCGATGTCGATCTGCCGGCCTTCGTGTTCGACGAACAATTTGCCGCGACTCACTGTGTTCAAGCCGTTGATGCAGCGCAGCAGGCTCGACTTGCCAGAGCCGGAGAGGCCCATCAGCACGCAGATCTCGCCTTTTTCGACATCCAGGCTGGCCTTTTCCACGCCGACGATCTGCCCGGTCTGCTTCAGGATCTCGTTGCGGGTCATGCCCTTGTCGAGCAGCTTGAGGGCTTCGCGCGGATCTTTGGCGAAGATCACGTCGACCTCTTCGAAGCGGATTATGCTCATGCGTCACCCCCTACTTTGGCGTCGGGTTGTTTGCAGATTCGGTCGAGCATGATCGCCAGCAATACGATCGCCAGGCCGGCTTCGAAGCCCAGGGCGATATCGGCGGTGTTCAGTGCGTTGACCACGGGTTTGCCCAGGCCGTCGGCACCGACCAGCGCCGCGATGACCACCATCGACAACGACAGCATGATGCATTGGGTGATACCGGCGGCGATGCTCGGCATGGCATGGGGCAATTCAATGCGAGAGAGGAGCTGACGACGGGAACAGCCGAAGGCTTTGCCGGCGTCCATCAGTTCGTCCGGAACGTCGCGGATGCCCAGGTAGGTGAGGCGGATGGGCGCGGCAATCGCGAACACCACCGTGGAGATCAGGCCCGGGACCACACCCAGACCGAAGAGGGTCAGGGTAGGAATGAGGTAGACGAAGGTCGGTACGGTCTGCATCAGATCGAGCACCGGCCGCATCATGGTGTAGAACATCGGCTTGTGCGCGGCAACAATGCCCAGCGGCACGCCGATCAGCACGCAGACCAGGGTCGCGAACAGCACCTGGGCGAGGGTTTCCATGGTTTCCTGCCAGTAACCCAGGTTGAGGATCAGCAGGAACGAGGCGATGACAAAAACGGTCAGGCCCCATTTGCGCTGGATGAAATGCGCCAGCAGGGCAATGAGGCCGATCAGGGCCAGGGGATTGAACCAGGTCAGCGCAAACGTCACGCCGTGAATCATCGTTTCCAGAAACATCGCAATGGCGTCGAAGGTATTGGCGCCGTTTTGCGTCAACCATTCGACAAAGCCCGCGATGTACTGGCCCAAGGGTATTTTCTGATCAATAAGCATGGTAGTGAACTTCCGCATGCAAGGAATAAACAGCCCGGGCGAGTGACTCGCCCGGCATAAGCTTTTACTGCGCGAGCTTGGTTTTCACGGCCTCCAGGCCAGGTTTACCGTCGATGGTGGTGACGCCGGCGAGCCAGGTGTCGAGCACCTGTGGGTTTTTCTTCAGCCAGGCCTTGGCGGCGGCTTCAGGCTTCATCTTGTCGTCCAGCACGTTGCCCATCAGCGTGCTTTCCATGTCGAGGGTGAAGACCAGGTTTTTCAGCAGTTGGCCGACGTTGCCGCATTCCTGGGCATAGCCTTTGCGCGTGTTGGTATAGATGGTCGCCTGGCCGAAGTTCGGACCGAAGAATTCATCACCACCGGTGAGGTATTTCATCTTGAAACGGGTGTTCATCGGGTGCGGTTCCCAGCCCAGGAACACCACGGCGGTGTTACGGCGCTGGGCGCGATCGACCTGCGACAGCATGCCGGCTTCGCTGGATTCGACCACCTTGAAGCCAGCGTCCTTGAGACCGAAGGCGTTCTTGTCGATCATGCTCTGGATCAACCGGTTGCCGTCGTTGCCCGGTTCGATGCCGTAGATCTTGCCGTCCAGTTCCTTCTTGAACTTGGCGATGTCGGCGAAATCTTTCAGACCCTTGTTATAGAGCTCTTCGGGAACGGCCAGGGTGTACTTGGCGTTCTCCAGGTTGGCGCGCACGGTTTCCACGGTGCCGGCTTCGCGGTAGGCCTTGATGTCGTTTTCCATGGTCGGCATCCAGTTGCCGAGGAAAACGTCCATGTTCTTGCCGTCGGCCAGGGATTTGTAGGTCACTGGTACGGAGATCATCGTGGTCTTGGTCTTGTAGCCGAGGGCGTCGAGTACGACGCTGGTGGTAGCGGTGGTAACGGTGATGTCGGTCCAGCCGACATCGGAGAAGTTGACGGTGCTGCACTGTGCGGGCTCTGCAGCGTTGGCCAGCATTGGAAGACTCAGCATGGCGGCCAACAACAACGGCTTGGAACCTTTCATGGGTGGACTCCTGGTGTCTTATCGGCAGTGTCCGGTCGGGGACAACCGCGCTTTTTTGCTTTTCTAATGTTGCGGTTGGTGGCGCGTGGGCACCCTGGGTGACACGCGGCCTTGCAAACGAGCCGTAACCGATCATGTACCAGTGCAAATCCGACGCCTACAGGGTGCGTCGTATCCAGTACAGGGAGGGTCGCATCCAGTGTTGGTGACGTCGTTTACAGATTTTTTCCGCCCTCGGCTGGCTTCTGACACGCAAAAAAACGTCGTAGAACCCGGGCGACAAGGGCGCGGCGCTGCTGGGCATGATTGCGTCGGTGTCAGACGTCGAAAGCCGATTCAAAAGCCGGATGATGCGGCCATCCCGGCGTTGAGCGTAGCAGCTCCGCCACCGGGCGCTCCTGCGCCCGGATGTGACCGTTCTGGAGATCCAAGGCATGGCTATCAGCGTGTTCGACCTGTTCAAGATCGGTATCGGCCCGTCCAGTTCCCATACCGTGGGCCCCATGCGCGCCGCGGCGCTGTTCGTTGAAGCGCTGCGGGCGAAGGCGCTGCTGCACGATGTGCGCCGGGTCGAGGTGCAGTTGTACGGTTCGCTGTCGGCGACCGGCATCGGTCATGGCAGCGACAACGCCACGATCATGGGCTTGATGGGCGAGTGGCCCGACGCGATCGACCCGTCGCAGATCGGCACGCGCATCGAACTGCTGCGCGAAACCGGGACCTTATTGCTGGATGGGCGTTTGCCGGTGCCTTTTGTCTGGTCGCGCGACATGCGCCTGATCGACGAGAACCTGCCGTTCCACCCTAACGCGATGACCTTGATTGCCGAAGGCGCGAGCGGCGAATTGCACCGTGACACCTACTATTCCATCGGCGGAGGTTTTGTTGTTGACCAGGCCCAGGCTTCCAGCGGCGTGGTGGACCTGGACAGCACCGAACTGCCTTACGATTTTTCCAGCGCCGAAGAACTCCTCGCCCTGTGCCGCACCCACAACCTGCGGGTGGCCGAGTTGATGATGGCGAATGAAAGGGTCTGGCGCTCCGAGGAAGAGATCCGCAGCGGCCTGATGAAACTCTGGCGGGCCATGCAGGATTGCGTCGAACAAGGCCTCAAGCACGAAGGCATCCTGCCCGGCGGCCTCAACGTGCGGCGGCGTGCGGCCAAGTTGCATCGCAGCCTGCAGGAACTGAACAAACCGAACGTGATCGGCTCGACCTTGAGCGCCATGGAGTGGGTCAACCTGTTCGCCCTGGCGGTCAACGAGGAAAACGCCGCCGGCGGGCGCATGGTCACGGCGCCGACCAATGGCGCGGCGGGGATCATTCCGGCGGTGCTGCACTACTTCATGAAATTCAGCGAAGCGGTGACCGACGCCAACGTGGTGGATTATTTCCTTGGCGCGGCGGCGGTGGGAATCCTGTGCAAGAAAAATGCTTCGATCTCCGGCGCCGAAGTCGGCTGCCAGGGCGAAGTCGGCTCGGCCTGCGCCATGGCGGCGGCGGGCCTGGCGGAAATCCTCGGCGCCACGCCGGAGCAGTTGTGCAACGCCGCGGAAATCGGCCTGGAACACAACCTTGGCCTGACGTGCGACCCGGTCGGCGGCCTGGTCCAGGTACCCTGCATCGAGCGCAACGCGATTGCCGCGGTGAAAGCCATCAATGCCGCACAGATGGCCCTGCGTGGCGACGGCCAGCACTTCATCTCCCTGGACCGGGTGATCCGCACCATGCGCGACACCGGTGCCGACATGCATGACAAATATAAAGAGACATCGCGGGGTGGGTTGGCGGTGAGTGCGGTGGAGTGTTGAACCGGTGTTTCCACTAAACCTGTGGCGAGGGAGCTTGCTCCCGCTGGGGCGCGAAGCGCCCCTTTTGCATTTTGTCTGACACACCAAGGTGGCAACTCAGGGCCGCTTCTCCCGAAGCGTCGGACCGTCCCGACGGCAGCAAGCTCCCTCGCCACGGGATCGAGAAAAACCGCTCGTAAAATGAACACCGCTGCAAAAACACGCCACGTTTTGGCGCGTCGCAAACAGACAAGACCTGACTTATCGGTCACGCCATTGTCCGCCGCGCTACCGTCCGTCCCCGCGCTTGCGGTGACATCCGTCGTGCAAGCGGCGCAGCCCAGTTACCACAAGTGCTACCGATCTGCTCACAGCCCACTGTGGCAGGTGTCTGGGGCCGTTGATGGCACTTTAAAGCCAGCCCCGACAGGCCCCTTGAATAGACAGCTCGGCATGTCGTTTTCAGGAGTTATTGAACACCCATTCAAATTTAGGCATGGCAATTGCTCTATCCCAACAAAGCCCCCTCTCACGCAAGAGAATGATGGGCAATAACAAGAGCCTCCGCCTGAGGCCATCACCCGCTTTGTGTGAGGAGATACCGCGATGACGACGTCCAACTCCGGGGCCCAACCCCAGAACCGTGCGCCTCAATCCATCGGCTTTTTGCTGCTGGACAATTTCACGCTGATTTCCCTGGCGTCCGCGGTGGAACCGCTACGCATGGCCAACCAGCTGTCCGGTCGCGAGTTGTATCGCTGGACCACCCTGACCGTCGATGGCGGGCAGGTCTGGGCCAGTGACGGTCTGCAGATCACGCCTGACGCCTCCATGCACAAAGCGCCGGCCCTCGACACCGTCATCGTCTGCGGCGGCATCGGCATCCAGCGCACCGTTACCCGTGAGCATGTTTCCTGGCTGCAAAGCCAGGCCCGGCAGTCCCGTCGCCTCGGCGCGGTCTGCACCGGCAGCTGGGCGCTGGCCTGTGCCGGCCTGCTGGACGGTTTCGATTGCAGCGTGCACTGGGAATGCCTGGCGGCCATGCAGGAAGCCTTCCCGCGGGTGTCGATGAGCACGCGCCTGTTCACCCTCGACCGCAATCGCTTCACCAGTTCCGGCGGCACAGCGCCGCTGGACATGATGCTGCACTTGATCAGCCGTGACCACGGTCGTGAGCTGTCGGCGGCGATCTCGGAAATGTTTGTCTATGAGCGCATCCGCAACGAGCAGGATCACCAGCGGGTGCCGCTCAAGCACATGCTCGGTACCAACCAGCCGAAGTTGCAGGAAATCGTCGCACTGATGGAGGCCAACCTCGAAGAACCGATCGACCTGGACGAGCTGGCGGTGTATGTCGCCGTGTCCCGACGTCAGCTCGAGCGCCTGTTCCAGAAGTACCTGCACTGTTCGCCGTCGCGCTACTACCTCAAGCTACGGCTGATCCGCGCGCGGCAGCTGCTCAAGCAGACGCCGATGTCGATCATCGAAGTGGCCTCGGTGTGCGGCTTCGTCTCCACCCCGCACTTCTCCAAGTGCTACCGCGAATACTTCGGCATTCCGCCGCGTGACGAACGCGTCGGTTCCAATACCACCCAGCAGGTAGCGATGATGCCGTTGCCGCAGGCCCTGGTGCTGTCACCATTGTCCGGCCCGCTGTCGGCGCTGAGCCAGGCGCGCAATGAGTCGACGTTTGCCAGTGTGAGGCTCTAGGACCGAGGGCTTTTGTGGCATGGGAGCTTGCTCCCGCTGGACCGGGCTGGCGCTCCAGCGCGCAGCGGTCCCAAGCTTTTTGGGGCTGCTACGCAGCCCAGCGGGAGCAAGCTCCCTCGCCACAAGGTCAGGCGCTATGGTTCTGCTGGTATTCCGTCAGCGCTGGCAGCAGCTGTTTGTCGATTGCCTGGCGCACCGCCGGCAGGATGGTCGCGCTGCTGGTGTACATGTCCTTGACCATGCGCCGCAGTTCATTGGCACGCGCCCGGTCCAGGCCGCGCACCGCGCATTCACAGGCCTGCTCGGCGGTCGCACCGCTGGGTATCTGCAGCCCCAGGGCCTTGAGTTGGCCCAGCAGGTCTTCCTGGTCGATCAAATCGGCGTACATCATGACGCTTTTCCTTGTTCAGGGATTGGGGTCGTGACTGGATTCTGGTAGCCGTCCGAAGCGGCGGCAAGGGCAAATCGTCGATCTGGCATGAATGACTATGAGCGGGTCGTTTTCGGCTAACTCACCCGCCTCGGGAGTGGGCACACTGGCCCCAAGCTGAATCACGATGGTTTGGTCACCCTCGCGCAACGGCTCCTCCAGTAACGCTCCTGCCCCGATCCTGTCACGGCTTGATCGGGGATTTTTTTGTCTGCTTGAATCATGGGAAATGCGTTGTCTGATCAGGTGCTTTCGCGAGCAGGCTCGCTCCCACATTAGATTTTGTGATCGACACAGAACCCCTGTGGGAGCGAGCCTGCTCGCGAAGAACGATGACGCGGTTTATCGCTGCAACACCAGAATCCGCGACAGCAACTCATCCCGATCGACATAACACCCCTGGAAGTGCCGCGCCCCGGAGGCTGGGTCGAACGCATTGCGCGCGTGGAGGGTGCGACGGTTGTCGAAGCACCAGAGCTGGCCGGGTTCAAGCCTTTGCACCAGGCGAAACCGAGGCTCGCGGGTCAGGGCAATGAAGCGGCGATAGGCTTGATAGAGCCTGGGCATCTGCTCCACCGACGTATCGAACGGTCCGCGCAAGAAATTCGCCATGCGGATCTCCGAGACCTGCCCCAGCGTATCCAGGGCGATGATCGGCGCCAGGCAGCGGTAGTCGCTGTGGCGGTCCTTGTTGCGAAATTCCACGGGGATCTGGCATAACGCATCGAACGCTTTGCAATCCTCTTGGCGCAGTGCCTCGGCAATGGCAAAACCGTCGACGAAGATGCTCTCGCCACCGTCGGCGTCGTTCACCAGGCAATGCAGGAACTGCAAACCCGGCTGCAATTCCCGGGTGGGCAGATCGCTGTGCAGCGGCAGGTTGAACGCGGTGTAGGCGTTGCTGTCGGCGTCGGCCTTGGATTGCACGTTGAAGAGCACGCCGAAGTTGCTTTCGCGAATGAAGGAAATACGTTGGGCAATCTGTTTCAGCGAACCGGGTTCAGTGGGCACGCCGCGCACTTGGGTCAGGCCTATGTCGCGTATCGCCAGCAGCCATTGCAGCAACGCGTCGGTGTCCTCCATCAGCGCTTGGTATTCGAACACCGGCAGTGACAGATCGTGCTGCCACAGTTGGCGTTGTGGTTTGCCCGCCAGTCGCTCGGCCCTGGATTGATCGTCATAGGCATGGGCGCGCAACCAACCCGGGTCGAAAAGGCTCTGATGGCCGTCCTGCCAAACCACGTGTAGGCAGCCCGCGCGGTCGATGTCGATTTCGCCGGGCGTCAGGTCTTCCGGGACGTCGACGATCTCCAGGACCTGCTCGCGGGTGACGCTGTAGACACACTGCGCGCAGGGGCAGTTGTCCCGCAGCCATTGATGGTGAAACGGGCTGATCCGACCGTCGGCCCACGTGACGTGGACCTGGTCGGCCAAGGGTGTCAGAGCGCTCAATGCCTGGACAAGAGGGTAGCGTCGGAAGTCGGCAATAGCGGCGGCGATGTTCATGGCGGTCTCCTGTTCGAAGCTTATCGGGCGGGCGGCAGAGCAATGACACGGCCTATGTAAATAGGGACCGGCAGGTCGGATTGGCTGTCGATCAGGGCTTTGAGTCGGCCCAGGGTCTCCTCGGTGAAAGGCGCTGAACGCGGGCCCGCCAGGTCGACGTGCAGCAGCATCTGTTCATTGCCGGCCAGCTCTTTATCTCCGCCCACCAGGTGCAGGCTGTGGTAGAGGTGCAGGCGTTTGCTGTCGTGGCCGATGATTTGTGTGTGCACCTCTACCTCGGCCCCGAGCTTCACTTCGTGGAGGTAGTTCAGGTGCAGTTCGAGGGTAAACAGCGAATGGCCGCTGGCTTCGCGGTTCTGGCTGTCCAGGCCGAGCTGGTCCATCAGCGCGTCGGTGGCGTAGCTGAAGATCAGCAGGTAGAAGGCATCGCGCAGGTGGCCGTTGTAGTCGACCCATTCAGGGAGGATGGGGGTTTGGTAGGTGGTGAGAGCGGGCATGATTCTGGCTCCGACGGGTAGGGTGACTGGGCTGGCGCTTTCGCGAGCAGGCTCGCTCCCACATTAGTTCTGTCTCGTTCATGCAACCTGTGGG